>DAVZKM010000011.1:0-20087 GCA_052272245.1 Eubacterium sp. | reverse complement strand
AAAGGCCGCTGGGCGATGGTATCCAAAGGAAAAGCGCCTGCAATCCATTTCGTCATTCACCATCCTAAATTGCGTAGTGCAATAGAGAATTTTATTCCACCGATAACAGAAAGCAAATAGCAAAGAACACATAAACACATAAAAAAGCTGTATAAAAAATGGCCGACAGGTTTTCCTGCCGGTCATTTTGCTTACTATATGTATATGATTTCAGAATTGACAATTTCGGTGGCTCGGTTTCGGATATTGTTCATTTTGCTCATTAACCATTATGCCGAGAAAAACATAATATCATAATGAAATTGTTGAAAAAACAGTTTATTTAGACTTTTGTATGATTATTGATATATTGTCTTGAAAATAGTTCGATTTAGGAGTATAATCATATTTTGTAATGTATATTTGTTCGGAGGGGTATTGTGGTAAGTTTTAGAGAAACTTTGCGAGAATATATAAAGAAAAACGGATATTCAATTAGTGAATTTGCAAATAAATGCGATATAGACAGAGCATGGTTGAGTAACGTTCTTTCGGGCAGAAAGGAACTTAGCGAGGCAAAGTTTAAAAATATTATTGAATCTAATATTTTGAGTGAGTCTCAAAAAGAGATTTTGACTTCGCTTTACAGACTCAGGGATTTTACGCCTGAGCAAATTGAGAAAATGGAATATATGCTCGAACGCCTTTCAAGAAAGGTCAGAAGAACTGAATGTTTTATTCCTATTGATTTTGATAACGACAGACAAATTTATATAGGAAAAACAAATTTGCTCTCGGCTCTTTTTAAAATTCTTGCAAAAAGAGAGGAAATATCATTTGTTTATACCAATATTCCGGCGGAATGTGAACAAGCAGTTGATGTTCTTTATCATTTTATGAAAGAGGATAATTATAAAAATATAGATTATAAGCATATTTTTATGACTGACATAGGCACATCAACCCATAATCTTAATACATATTTTACCGTTTGCGATTTTGCGGAACTTGGCTACACAGGCTTTTCGGTTATTAAAAATGTTGAAATTAAATCGATAGAGGATAATGATTTTCTTCCTTATTTCATTTTGACCGACAAAGCAATGATGCAGTTTGACCCGGAATTTAATAACGGAGTGTTCATTGATGATGAAAATATTATTAAGGTTTATACAGGAAAGTTTATGAGCCTTTATGAAAAGGGCGAGAACGTTGTTGTTTCGTTTTCAAATGCCGTCGAGCTAATGAGAATGCTTACCACTATGCACGACAGCACCTCGGATTTTTCGGTTACACCTGATTTTTGCATTACCCCGTGCCTTGATTATGATATTCTTTCTGATAATGCTGCTGAAAATTTGCCTAATAGGGAACTTTTAATTCAGGCTGTTTTAAATCATTATAATATTGATTATTCCGAATTTTTAAATTTTTTGACTGTTGAGTCGATTAACAGGTTTATTAAGGACGGAATTATTTATGAAATTCCGAGAACATATCTTAAGCCGATTGATATTAACGGCAGAGTGAAGCTTCTTAAATGCATTAAAGAAAATATTGAAAAGCACGGTAAATACAACACATATATTTTAAATCCGACTAAGTTTGATTATAATTCCTATGACTTTCAGATAGAAAAAGTCGGCATTGTTACTATCTCCGGTATCAGGCAGGGCAATAAGGAAAACGAGGAAAGCTTTACGGGCGAATGGTTTTGCTCAATCAATGATGAAAACATATTTAAGGATTTTATTAATTTAAAACGTTTTCTTGTTGAAGGCTTGTATGTTTACTCCGATGAATTTTCAAGCGGCTATGTTTCAAATCTTATTTTGGAGCTTACTGCCGAGCTTAGCAAAGAGAAAAGCTGATGATGCTTCATACTATTTCTCCCGTATTTGACGAAAATTCAAAAATTCTTGTATTAGGCTCTTTTCCGAGTGTTAAGTCAAGAGAGGAGGGCTTTTTTTACGGTCACCCTCAAAACAGGTTTTGGAAAGTGATAGCAAATGCCTTTGATACTAAAATTCCGCAAAGTATAGAAGAAAAGAAAGCACTTCTTCTTTTAAACGGCATTGCCCTTTGGGACGTCATTCATTCGTGCGATATCGTCGGCTCGTCCGATTCGTCAATAAAAAATGTTGTGCCTAACGATATTTCAAAAATTCTCGAAACGGCAAATATCGAGAAAATTATCACTAACGGCAAAAAGGCGGACTCGCTTTATAAAAAATATATTGAGTCTGAATTTAATATTAAAGCTACCTGCCTACCGTCAACAAGCCCTGCCAATGCACAATGGTCGCTTAACAGGCTTTGTGATGAGTGGAAAAAGCAATTATTATAAAACAATGGGGTTGTGAAAAACACAACCCCATATTTATTAGACTTTGAGAAAACGAAATTCATCTCGCTTTCTCAAAGTCTAATCTTATATTAAAAATTAAAATTATCATATCCCCATTTGTCTGTCTCATTATATTTAACATAGGTTCTATCGCTTTTAACCGACAAATATTTTTCGCTGAGTGAACAGATGCGCTTTGTCAAATCCTCATAAGCTGATTTGTCTGCCGAGCCGAAAATTGCAATTTCAAACATAGCGCATGGCTCGTCACTGCCCTTGAAATACATATCCGCCTTATCCTCAAGCTTAATCATTAGCCAAGCCTCACTTTTGCCGGGGATAGTTGATATAGCGCTTCCGAGTTCACTACTGAGCGCATTTTTGTCTTTAATTTCATTGTTTGTCATAACATTAATAAAAGGCATATCTTTTCTCCTTTAACTTTTTTGCTATTTAGATTTACTTTTTATTTTGAAATAGTTATTCCTTTCGCTTCTCTTTGCTGTGCGAGTTCGTTTTCGATTTTGTTTTTAAAATCGCCTGTAAGGTTGTAGAAAAACATAGGAATGATGCAAACAAGAAGGGAGATAGCAGGAATAAGCGATACTATGCTGAACATTCCCTGCCTTACCGCATGTGCCATTTCAAGCGGATTGGCAGTTACGTTTGAATTGATAGCTGAAATATCGAAGTCTACTATTATATACATTAATATAATAAACGACGTGCTTATCGCATTGCCGAATTTGTTTACAAAGCTGGAAACTGCCGAGCCCATTCCCGTAAGCCTTCTGCCTGTTTTCCATTCCATATAATCAAGGCAGTCACCAATCATAGCGGAAACGCAAACGTTGATTGCACCGCAAGGAATGGTAGAAAGAATTAGGCAAGGCACGCAAGCCCAGAAATGTTCATATCCTATAAACCACATTGCAAAGCTACCTGCAGCGCCGATAAGTGATGAGCCGATAATTATTTGCTTATAATCGAATTTTTTGAGAAGCGGAGTGACAGCGAGCATTGTGCCCATCATTCCTACTGCCGAGGCGACGCTGAATACGGTTGAAACCGTAGAAATATTTGACTGAAGCGCACCTTCAACCTCTGCCGTGCTTAAACCTGTTAAGTCTTTTCCGATATAAAATGAATATCTTGCAACGTGAACTGCACCTGCTTGATACATATATCTTGCCGCTGCTAAGATGCCCATAAGTGCGGTAAGCATTAACGGCTTGCAGGTTAGTATAAGCTTGAGCGCCGACGGCTCGTTTTTATCCCTTTTAGGCGGGTTTGGAATAACGACTCTTTCCTTAGTTTTGAAATATACACTGACAAAAAGAAGATTGCCTATAATTGAACTTACAAGCGCCATAACCGTATATTTTGTTTTTTCAAGCTCTGTTCCGGATAAATTGAAATTAGGAAGAACAAAACCCAAAATCATAAATATCGCCATAGGAACAGCCGAGCCGACTCCGTTAGCTGTTCTTGCCTTTGAGATTATAGAGCCTCTCTCGTCTGCATTAGGCGTTAATGCGTTTGGCAGACTCCAAAACGGAACGTCAGACGCTGTATAAATCATACCCCAAGCAATATATGTAATTGAGGCATAAATCATTTTTTTACTGTCGCTTAAATTAGGTGCATAGAATAGTAAAAGCGTTAGTATTGCAACAGGAATGGGCGTATAAAGAATATACGGCTTCATTTTACCCTTTTTCGGATTTGCTCTGTCCATTATGTAGCCCATAATCGGGTCATTGACAGCATCCCAAATTCTCGCTAAAAGCATAAGAAGTAATACGAAAATAGGAGTCACCTTAAGTACATTTAAGTAAAAGTCGGAAATGTATGAACTCATGATGGCATAAATCATACCTTGACCGAGAGCGCCTATGCAGTAGGTCATCCATTCCTTTTTAGGTACATAAAAATTCTTGTCCATAAATTTACCCCTTTTTAAATTTACGTGGCAGTAGTTGATGTGCTTAATTATTCAATTTTGCCGGGATTTGGAAAATATCTGAATTTGACTTTTCCTATAATTTTTTCTCTTTTAACTGTTTTGTTATCCCAATACCTTGAATCCCAACTGTCATTTCTGTTATCTCCCATAACAAAATAACTGCCAAGCGGTACTGTGTACGGGCCAAAATTGCCTGTCGGAATACAGTTAGTAATAAAATCTGTTCTTGCTGTGCTTTCGTTACCGTTTCTGTCTGTAATATAAACAATTCCGTTCTTTATCTCGACAGTCTCACCCGGAAGAGCGATAATCCGTTTTGCAAAAAGCTGTGTTTCATCATCCGGATATTTGAAAATAATAATATCATACCTTTGCGGTTCATCATTGATATATGCCAAACGGCTTGCAATTATCCTGTCGCCCTCTTGAATAGTGTTGAGCATTGAGCCGGTAGGGATAACAATATTTGCAAAAATGCAGGTTTTTAAGAATATAGCAATTATAAGCGCAATAACAATAGGAGTCATAAAAGAAATTGCTTCTCTCAGTTTTGACTTCTTTTGTTTTTCTTCGTCATTTTTTGCTGTATCATTCTTTTTGCATTTTTCCTTTTTTGGTTTTTTGTTGTCTAAACTGCTTTCGATATCGTCATTTTTCTTGAAATCAATATCTGTAGCATCCGGCTGCTGCGACTGCTCCTTGCCCGTCAAGTTTTCTTCGTCAAGCATTTGAAGCATTTTTGTAGGACTTTTCTCTCCTATAAAATCGCTAATATCAAACATCATGGCGCCACATTTGGGACACTCATACCATTCGCCGTTTTTAATCAGTGCATCACAGCCGCATTTTTTGCATTTTGTAATCATTTAAATAACTTCCTCTTGCCGACACCTGCGAGAATATTTTTGAGAGTGATAATCTCGTCATAAGGCGTAGCCTTTTCGATCACGTTGAATTCTTCTGCGTCGCTGTCTATTACTGTGTTAATTTTAGCCTTGGCTCTTGAATCATAGCCTGAAGCGTCAAGCTTTCTGTCGATATAAAGTTTAAGCGCCTTGCTTTTTTCTCTCACAACTGTAATTTTGTGAGCGCCGCCGCTTACGATTGAGTTTGAGCGAAGATGGCATCTTCCGCATTTTACGTTTACATATCCCTTAACGATTGAAATATTAATGTCG
Source organism: Eubacterium sp. (assembly GCA_052272245.1). Lineage (GTDB taxonomy): Bacteria > Bacillota > Clostridia > Oscillospirales > Acutalibacteraceae > Eubacterium_R. The sequence goes on along the minus strand of DAVZKM010000011.1, from coordinate 14,617 downwards.
TCATTATGGGCAATTTCAATATTTTCTTCACCCTTGTAGTTAAACGAAATAGTGAAATCAGTAACAGCCTCGGAATTGGGATAACGTTTATCTTCACTGCCGAATTGAAAAATCTTAATTTCAAACGGCTGAAGAGCCAAGTCGATTTTGTCGCCGTAGGAAAAACTGTCAAAGCTTTCCTTATTTGATTGATTATAAACATTGTAACGTTTTACATCTTTTAAGCTTTCGGGACAACCCATAAGTTTGTTGAGCGTAAGTGTAAGCGATGTTTTCTCATCCGTCGGGTTTCTCAACGCAATTATTCCGTTGCCATTCTCATTCCAACTAAAGTAACCGTAAATATTGTTTTCCTCAGGGTTTCCGCCGATGAACATTGCGTTTTGCAAAATGTCATAGTTATTCTTTTGCCATGCAATTGCCTTGGCAAGAATGCGCCACTTTGATTTGTTCATCATATTGTAGCTTAAATGAAGCTCATTGAGTGCTTGACCTCTTGCAATGTTAAAATAAATATACTTTTCAAATTCCTCGTCGGTGTAGCTTACCTTTGCATAAGAACCGTAAATAGGCTCGTGATTATAGATGTGTTTCAGCAGCATTTGAATTGCACGTGTGTTGAGAAGATTAAAATACCTTGCGTCACGGTATGTGATTTCCTTATCCACCTGCGCTTGCTGCTCAATATTATCGGCAAAACCAATATCTGCACTGTTTTGAAGCCAAATGCTGTTTACATATTGAAGCCACCAAGGTGATGGATTCACATAGCAGGTCATATTAATCCAAAGGCCTTTGCCGTGCCTTTTTCTAAGCTCTCTTATTTTTTTGAAAACCTCAATCCAGCAGTGCCACATTTCGGTGACAAAATACATATCATATTCTCCGCCGACAGGATGGTTGTGGTTGGGATTTTTGCAAGGAGAAAGGCAAAAGCCATCAAATTTCCAATAATCAATATCAAATTCCTGAGTCGATTTTAAAATGAAATCAGTTACGTTTTTGATATATGTTTTGTCCGCTACACAAATGTCCTTAGCCTCTGCATTATATGCTCCGAGACCACGCTTTTCCATCTTTTTCGCAAATAAATCCGGCCTGCCGTAACCGCCACGTGGACCGAGCCACAAGCCGAATTTAGTGCCGAGATTAGCGGTAAGCTGAGTGATATCGTAAAGTTGGTTAGGGAACTTTTTGTTAAAACTCCAAAAGCCTGATTTATAATCAACCCAGCCGTCGTCAACAACGTATGCGTCAAGCGGAGCAACGCCGTTTGAAGAAAGTCCTTTTTCAATTTCGTAAAATGACTTTTCAATATTGTCTGCCGTTATGTCTTTCATAAAGTCATACCAACTGTTATATTGAAGCCTTAAAGTTGTAGGTGCGGCAATACTTTCAATATAGTCGTAAAATGCTTTTTGAACGTCAACAAGCAAGTCGCTTTTTGCACCGCCGACTACCGTGACAGGGCATTTGTATTCTCCGTTAATCTTCTTGCCGATATAATATTTAACCTGACCTATGCCGTAAAGTATAATGTTTTGCGTACCCGGAAATTCACAGCCGAAGAAAAGAGTGTCAATATAAAACGGTTGACCGAGAGCGGAAAGATATCCGTTAAGTTCCGGACCTTTAACATCGGTCGGAATGCTAAAATGAGCCTTTGAATTTGTAATTCCTACGTGCTCAAGAAGAATATAATCAATCGTCTTGTCTCCGGTTTGGACAAAGCTTATCTGTTTTTTTAGTGTGCTTCCGTCATTGCCGGGCCAAAATGTCATAGTTACGGTAATGCCTTGCGTTTCCTCGAATTTGAATGAAAGTTTACCATTTTCCTGCTTACTGTCGGCAACCTTAAGTCCTTTTGAAGAAAATTCACTTCCGTCGGTAAAATGGAATAAAAATTCAACGCTGTTTCCGTCAGGAACGAAATCCTGACCTGATAAAACGTTTCTTATTTGCGAGGCATAAAGCGTTCCCTCATGAACAACGAATTCACGCTGTAAAATTTTACTTTCAAGCCTAAACATAAATTTTTCTCCTAATTATAATTGTTCCTCAACCTCTTCAAGCGCTTTTGCAAGTTGGTCGGGGCAGGATGTGCCTTTAAAATTGCAGTCAATTCCTTTTAAAGCAGAGATGATTTCGTCGGGCTTTTTGCCTTTAACAAGCGCAGCTATACCTTGAAGATTACCGTTGCAGCCACCTGTGAATCTGACTGAATTAATAGTGTTTGTATTTTCGTTAATGTCAATGACGATTTGCCTTGAGCAAACGCCGTGCGGTGTGTATGTAAACGTCATTAGTTATATTACTCCTTTATACTATTATACATAAAACTATTATACATATTTCTGTCTTTCTTTGCAACAGTTTGGCAAACTTTTTAACATTTGTATATACTAAACATTTTTAATAAAAAAATAAGCTGATGTTAAATAATAAGTGTTGAAATATACAAAATTATATGATATATTTAATGTTGCAGAGTGAAAACTCTTAAAAAAATTTTTAGTTTTACGAGGTAAATTTATGGAGAAACTTAAGGTTGGTATCATCGGTGCGGGACGTATCGGTCAGGTACACGCAAAATCAATTACATACCATATTCCGCAGGCTGAAATTGTTGCCATTTCGGATATTTATGTTGACGGCGCAAAGAAAGTAGCACAGGAACTTGGTATTCCTAATTATTATGAGGATTATCACGAGATTTTAAACAATCCTGAGATTAATGCGGTACTTATTTGCTCATCGACGGATACACACGCAGATATCGCTGTTGAAGCGGCTAAGGCAGGTAAAAATATTTTCTGCGAAAAGCCTGTTGATTTAACAGTGGCTAAAATTAAAAAGGTTATAGAAGCTGTTGATGAAGCAGGAGTTAAGCTCCAAATCGGTTTTAACCGCCGCTATGACCATAACTTTGCAGAGATTAAAAATCTTGAAAACAAAGGCAAGATAGGCGAACTTCAGACTATCAAAATCACTTCACGTGACCCGGAGCCGCCTCCAATCTCTTACGTTAAAGTATCAGGCGGTATTTTCCTTGATATGACTGTGCATGATTTTGATATGGCTCGCTTTATCGGCGGTGAGGTTGAAGAGGTTTATGCTAATGCCGCAGTTACCGTTGATCCGGCAATCGGTGAAGCAGGCGACGTTGATACTGCTCTTGTTGCCCTTAAGTTTAAGAGCGGCGCAATCGGCGTTATTGATAACTGCCGTAAAGCTGCTTATGGATATGACCAAAGGCTTGAGGTGTTCGGCAGTAAGGGTCAGGCAAGTGCCGCAAATGACACTCCTACTAACGTTTCATTTATTGACGAAACGGGTAATATGACCGATAAGCCGTTATATTTCTTCCTTGAAAGATATATGCAGTCGTTTACCGACGAGATGACAGAGTTTATAGACTGCGTAATTAATGATAAGCCGACTAAGACTACTGTTTATGACGGTCTTGAGGCTCTTCGTCTTGGTCTTGCGGCAAAGCTTTCGGTTGCTGAGCACAGACCTGTTAAACTTTCGGAAATTGAGGCATAATTTATGAAAAGAGTAAGACTTACTATGTCGCAGGCGCTTGTTAAGTTTCTCGACAATCAGTATATTGAATGTGATGGTGTTGAAACAAAGTTTGTCAGCGGTATGTTTGGCATTTTTGGACACGGATGTGTAGTCGGCGTAGGTCAGGCTTTGGAGCAGGGTGGTCATAATCTTAAATTCTATCAGGGTAAAAATGAGCAGAATATGGCTCTTGCTGCTGTCGCTTATGCTAAGCAGATGGACAGAAAGGCAATTATCCCCTGCGTATCTTCTATCGGTCCGGGCGCTACCAATATGGTAACTGCCTGCGGCTGTGCAACTGCTAATAGAATCCCTCTTCTCGTGTTGCCGGGCGATACCTTTGCCTGCCGTCAGCCGGACCCTGTTTTGCAGCAGGCAGAATTTTTTGATAACTACGGCAGAACCGTAACTGACGCATTCAAGGGCGTTTGTCATTATTTTGACAGAATAATTCGTCCCGAGCAGCTGATGACTGCGTGTATTAACGCTATGCGTGTGCTTACAGACCCAGCCGATACAGGTGCTGTTTGCCTTGCTATGCCGCAGGACGTTGAGGGTGAGGCTTATGATTATCCTGAGCATTTCCTTCAAAAAAGAGTATGGCATTTTGACAGACGGCCTATTTCTTCTTCTCAGCTTGAACGTGCAACAAAGCTTATTAAAGAGGCTAAAAAGCCTATTATTGTTTGCGGCGGCGGTGTAAGATACAGCGGTGCTGAAAATGAGCTTCTTGAATTTGCAACAAAATATAATATTCCTATTGCCGAAACTCAGGCAGGCAAAGGATTAATTAAATGGGATAATCCGCTTAACGTAGGCGGTATCGGAGTAACAGGCGGAAAAGCGGCTAACGTTATTGGCCGTGACGCTGACCTTGTTATCGGCGTCGGTACTCGTTTTACCGATTTTACGACCTCTTCAAAGTGGCTTTTTAATGAGGAAAGAAAGGTATTGGGTATTAACGTTTGCCCGTTTGATGCTTATAAGATGGATGCACAAGCCATTGTTGCCGACGCAAAAGAGGCAATCACCGCTCTTATTTTGTCTTGCGATGGATATAAGACGGAATATACGGATGAAATTAAGAATGCCAAGGCAGAGTGGGATAAAATTGTTGACGAATATTATTCTACAGAGCTTGAGGGCGGACTTAACCAAACCCTTGCACTCGGTATAATCAATGAATTTATGGACGACGGCGATATTGCGCTCGGTTCGGCAGGCTCACTTCCGGGCGATATGCAACGTCTTTTCAGACCTAAGGATCGTGGTACGTACCATATGGAATACGGCTTTTCAAATATGGGCTATGAGGTAAACGGTGCTCTCGGTGCAAAGCTTGCTAAGCCTGAAAGCGAGGTTTACACTTTCTGCGGCGACGGCTCATTCCTTATGGGTCACAGTGAACTTTATACTGCTTTGCAGGAAGGTCTTAAAATCAACGTTTGCCTTTTTGATAATATGGGCTGGGGCTGTATTGAAAATCTCCAAAACAATCAGGGCACTGACACTTTCGGTACTGTTTTCAGAGCAAGAAATCCTGTGACGGGTATGCTCGACGGTGATGAAATTGACGTTGATTTTGCCAAGATTGCAGAGGGCTATGGTGCGAAGGCATATACTGTTCGCACGTCCGGCGAATTGCGTGAGGCATTAAAAGACGCTAAAAAGCAGACAAAGAGCTGTCTTTTTGATATCAAGGTTTTGCCTAAAACTATGACTCCGGGCTTTGAATCCTGGTGGAGAGTCGGTGTTGCCGAGGTTTCAAAGAGCGAAAGAGTTGCCGAGGCATATGAGGATATGCAAAAGCACATTAAAGAAACATTTGACTATTAATTTTGAAAGGTAATATTAAATATGCTTAATCCTGATAAAGTAAAGCTTGCCATTGCTCCAATCGGCTGGACTAATGACGATATGCCCGATTTAGGAGCTGAAAATACATTTGAGCAGTGCATAAGCGAAATGGCACTTGCGGGCTTCAAGGGCTCTGAAATAGGTAATAAATACCCTAAAGACCCTGATATTTTGAAAAAATATCTTGATATCCGAGGCTTGCAGATTTGCAACGCTTGGTTTTCATCATATCTCACCTCTAAGCCGTATGAGGAAACAATTGAGGCTTTTAAGGCTCATTGCGATATGCTCCATAAGCTCGGCGCTAAGGTAATCGGCGCTTCGGAGCAGGGCAATTCAATTCAGGGCTGTCTTGATAAGTCAATTCTTGATGAAAAGCCTTATTATACAGACGAGCAGTGGGAAATTGTTACTAAGGGCTTTAATGAAATGGGCGCTTATGCAAAATCAAAGGGTATGTACTTTACAGTTCATCACCATATGGGTACAGGTGTTCAAACAGTTGAAGAAATTGACAAATTAATGGAGCTTACAGACCCTGATTTGGTTTATCTCCTCTTTGACTCAGGTCACCTTACCTTTGCCGGTATCGACCCTGTTCCTGTTTTGAAAAAATATATCAATCGTGTTAAGCACGTTCATCTTAAGGATGTAAGAATGGACGTTTACAATAATCAGGTTGTTCCTAATCATCTTTCGTTCCTTGATGCTGTCAGAGCAGGTGTGTTCACTGTTCCGGGCGACGGCGATGTTGATTTCAAGCCTCTTTTCGATATCCTTGCGGATAATGATTATGAGGGATGGGTTGTTGTTGAGGCTGAGCAGGACCCTGCAAAGGCTAATCCGTTTGAGTATGCAGTTAAGGCAAGAAAATATATTGCAGAAAATACAGGGCTTTAATAAATTAAATATTTCATATCTACAATTGAATTGATATAAACAAAAAAGAGAAGCGCTACTTGCTTCTCTTTTTTTCAATTATTAAGTTTATTATTATAAAAATTACTGCGCCGAGTACACCGCCGAGAGTGTTATAAACAAGGTCGGAAAACTGAAACGTACCTTTAGAAAAGACAAGCTGGTTAAGTTCAATAAAAGCGGAGAAACATAAAGATGAAAGAAGGGTTCTAAGCAATGCTTTGGCACTTTTTTCTTCCCTTTCAAATGTCAAAGCCCAAAGTAATCCGAACGGAAAAAACATTGCGATATTGCCTATAACCTGGTAATCAAGCCCTGTGTATTGAGTTCTAAAAATTTTCCACCCGCCAAAAACATTACTAAGCGAATCGTAACTGAAATCTCTTTGTAAAATAGTTTTGTATATAACTATAAAAAAGTAGATTAACAGTAAAAACAAAAACAGAAGGTCTTTGTTTTTCAGACTTTTAAAAAAGCCTTTAATTGTATTTTTGAAGCCTGATTTTTTAAACGTTGGCAAGGCAGATATAACTAAAAAAGCAAATATCACACCGGGTACCAATGAAAAAATCAGCGTGCGAAGTATATCTTTAAACATCATCAGCATAGCTAATACCTCGTTATTTATTTAATGCTTTTTTGAAGGCGTAAAGAAGCTTCTTTCTAAATATAACAGCAAACACCGCAACCAAGGCAATTAATATGTATCGAACTATGTTGAATTTATAAAGGATAATGCAAATAAGCATAAATGCTAAAACAGCAATACCTAAAATCATAAATATGCCATTGTTGTAAACATTTCCTGTTTTTTCCTTTTTTGCAATGTATTTGTATAATAAATAATGAGCAAAGCAAAATACTATATATGAAAATACAGTAGTATAACCTGCGGCGATAAAACCGTATTTTTTAATGAATACAAGGTTTAAAAGAATGTTTACAACAGCACCAAAAACAGAAACGAACATAACATAATTTGTTTTTTCAAAATAAAATTCAACATTTACGTAAAACAAATAAATTAAAGTGAAGAACATTGAAGCCGCAACAGGTGGGAATATCCACTTTGCCCTAATATATTCAGGTGCAACAAATATAGTCAATATTTCAGGCCCGAAAAGCATAAATACGCAAATAAGAGCTGCCATAAATATCGCTAAAAATGTAGTAACTTTTTTTATATTTTCGCATTTTTTACTTTTGAGGCTTTCGTAAAGTGTGGGCACAAAAGAATTATTAATTGCGTTTACAAAAAGTGTTATAACTGCCGCCAAATTGTATGATACACCGTATATTGCCGCCTCACTTGCACCGACCATTTTGTCAATCATAATTCTGTCAGACTGGCCGAGAACTATTTGCGACAAATAGTGTGGAATTAGCGGAATGCTAAACGAAAGCGCAAAGCGCCAAAATTCCTTATTAAAAAAGGTTTTGCCCCTAATGCTTTGAATTATGTAGAAAATAAGACCTGCACAAATTTGAACTATTGCAAATGAAATAACCCTTGCCTCGGCTTTGTATTGCGTTGATAATACGGCTATTACACCGATTATAGGACCAAGAGAGGAAGTTATAAGTGTTACAATAACAAGCCCTTTATATTTATATTCGTATCTTTGTCTTTGCGACCAAAAAAGATATGCAGGTTCAAAAAGCATTTGGGCAAACATTGTAACCATAAATAGTGTCGAAAGGCCAAAAATATGGTTGAAAAAGTTGTGGAATATAAGATATACAACAAAAAAACAAATTGTAATACAAGAGGAAAGCGTTTGAATTGACGAAATAAATTCGTTGCGCCGATTCTCGTATTTTGACATACCGTTTAGTATTAAATTACCTGATAAATTGAAGGTGACAATTATATTAATAATTGAATACCATGATTGATAAACAGTAAATTCACCGTACTGTTCAGTTGTCAAAAGCCTTGTGAAAATAGGCATTGATATCATTGTAATGCCCTTTTGCAGCAAATTGCAAAATGTAAACCAAACAGCCGCACGAACAGCAACGCTGAGAGAAAAATATTTAGTTTTTAATTTCTTCAGCTGTTCCATATTTTGTTATCAAGCCTCTTCAATGCTTTCCTTTGCCGAATTTTCAGCTTTTTTAAATGCCATATCGTAGCCGCACACCATACCCAAAACGCACATAACAAATACGCCTATACTTGATTTTATAATTGCTGTGCCTATGGCGCTGATGATAAGTGCTATAAATATACTGAGTGAAAGAATTTTTATTCCTTTACTGATTGTGATTTTATTAATAGGGACAAAAACAAAGCCTACCATAATAAAGAAAATCATCGCACCTATATAACCAAATTCACCAAATACCATTCCGAGATAGCAGTCATTAAGAAAGGCACCATAGATTTGATTAAGACCGTATCTTTTAGTAAAACCGTATTGTTTATATAAAACAGAATAATATCTTGCCGCCATATCTGAGCCGTAAGTTGCAAAACCGCTTCCAAACGGCAGGTATTTGTTTGCTGTTTTAAATCCGTATCGCAGGAGTGTCATTCTCGGCGACTCCTTGTCACGCAAATATGTATTAATTTGCAGTGTCGAAGCAATTATGATGCATATTGAAAGAATTAATGTATTACCTGCTGTGAATTTAGTTTCCTTTTTTCTTCTCCAAATAAAGGATAATACAATATAAACAACCAATATTATGTAAACAACGCCTTTTGTTGTGAGCAGTATGTCAAATGCCGTCATAATTTTGTACGCCAGCATTTCCTTTGGCGATGAATTGCTAAAATGCAATATAAGAAAACAGCAGGCAATAATTAAGCCGTATCGTGAGCTATTATTGAATACAAAATAGTATTCGTTAATACCGTATCTTGTATCTTTACCTGTCATTCCGATATCAAAAAACAAGGAAATAAAGCCGCAAAGAGTCGAAATTGAAATAAAAAGTTTTGATAACGGAGCAAGATATTGTATCATTCTTTTTTTCTTGTCGTACTCAGCAACCTGCTTGTAAACAATAAATACGATAAATATTTTAACAAGGCAGATAAAGTCAACTATTATCGGCAGGGGAGAAGTAATAAGTTTATTTACAAAATTACCTACGAAAGTGATAAGTGAGCAAACAACTAAAAGGATTAAAAGTGTTAAATCATTACCCTTAATTCCTTTTTTAAAAGAAAAGTAAAGCGTATAGATAATGCAGATAATACATAGTATCTCGTCACAGTATGCTATTTGGTTCCAGCTTGTATGATATTCGGCAAATAAGCTGAAAGGTAATAATACAATAAAAAACGCAAAAATCAATTCACGCAGGGATAGTTTGAATGTTAATTTTGGTGCCATCGGTAATTATTTCTCCACTATTATTCAAATGATTTTCTTAATTCTTTACAAGCGTCAATAAAAATGCCGACGTCAACGCTGTAACTTAAATATTGAACGCCGATTTCTTTCCACATTTTCAAGTCTTGCGGTGTGTCAACAAATGTGCCGACAACCTTGCCTTTTGCCTTTGCACGCTCAACGATATCCTTCATAGCGTTTACAACAACAGGATTATTAACCTGACCGGGAATGCCAAGCGACTGTGAAAGGTCGTAAGGCCCGATAAATAAGATATCTACACCGTCAACGTCAAGTATTTCGTCAAGGTTTTCAATTGCTTTAATTCCCTCAAGCTGAAGAATGATAAGCACATCCTTTGAACTTTCAAAAAATTCGTATCTGTCGCAATTTGAATAATCGGCAGCTCTTACAAATCTGCAAACGCCCCTCATTCCGTAAGGGTAGAATTTAGCAAATTTGACCACATTTTTTGCTTCTTCGGCATTGTTTATCTGCGGTACCTGTATGCCGTAAGCGCCTATGTCAAGCGCTTTGCCGATTGTGTTTTCACCCCTATCTTTAAGTCTTATGATAGGAACGGTATTTCTTGCCTCGGCTGCACGAATATTGTTTTGCTGATTTTCAATTGTAACAGGTCCGTGCTCCATATCAAGTATTACATAGTCAAAGCCCGAAAGACCGACCGCTTCAACAAACATAGGGTCACTTGTTTTCATAAACGGGCCATATACAAATTCATTGTTATTTAATTTATCTCTGAAAATTTTTAAAGTTTCTTTCATAATTATTCCTCGATTTTATAAAGACTGTTGTAAATTGCGTCTGCAATTTGGAAGTCCTCTTTTTCGTCAATATCAACCGCTTCGATTTCATTCACTTCAACTATATACGGCTTTTTGCCGATACGTCTGTTGAGGGAGGTAATAACGTTTGAATTGTAAATGTAAAAACCGCTTGTTTCCTCATAAAGCGGTTCTAAATCCTGCGTTCTCGGAATATTGTCAAGCTCATAGTTAAACGGCTTGCCGTCCTTCCATAAGAAGTCCTGAAGTTTCTTTGCCGCAAAGGAGGAATCGTATTCGTCGCTTAAAACGGCATTAAGCCCCTTTTCAATCGACTCCTTAGATATAAACGGTGCGGTTGTGTGAGTCATAACATAAACATCAGCAGGTACATCATTTGCAAATGCTTTTAATACTTCGTTCATTTTAGTGGTGTTTTGGTCTAAGCTCTCGCTTCTTTTAAGATATTTTACACCGCTTGGTATGTATTTTTTTATTTCCTCATTGCTGCAATATACATATACCTCGTCAATTTTTTCTATTTTTAACAGCGTTGAAAGAATATAATAGCAAAGCGGCTTGCCGTTTGTAAACGCTTTCGTGTTTTTTTGCGGCAATCTCTGATTATTAAGCTTCATCGGTACTATTGCAACAATTTTTTTCATATCTTTTTCCTCAATTATTGTTTATTTGGCTAAAGTCTCATCTAAATCTACTCTTTCAAACGTTTCGAGCTCACCGCCACGTGTAGCGTTATAAATTTTTATACCGTGACTGTCGGCATAGTCTTTTGCGCATTTGTAGCCGACCCTCATTCTTATAGGATTTGACACAGCGTTTTTGTCAACAAAGCCGCTTTCAACCACATGGCTTTTTGAGCCTTTTGGATAACTGCAATCACAGCCTAAAAGATAAATTTCCTTAAATCCCATATAAACAGCAATTTCGATAAGTGAATATGTAATTGAATAGCCATCATAAACAATTTCGTAAGCATTGTCGCTGAATTTTGCATTGTACTCGCCGAATTTGACGTTAAAATAATGATAGTCGCTATTATAGGGGAAGAGTATAAAATCATTAGGTACATCGTAATACTTTTTGATAACGTCGGCGCAAAATGCGGTTTTGAATTTTGTGCTTTTTATCACATCCTGCATAGCGCCGTAGACAAATTTGTCCTGTATTCCGTAAAAATCAGGTCTAAAATCCGTTTTGTCAAAAAGTTTGATGATTGAATTTACACCAAAGGTATATTCATCTTTTAGTTTTTCCAAATCGGCAATTGTAAGCGACGGACCTGTTGCAATTATGAAGCAACGCTCGCCGTTATATTTATTTTCAAATTCCTTAAGCTTTGAAAATTGCGGGTCATCAAAGCCGTCTGCTCGCTTTTTTGCGTTTTCTTCAAGTTCTTTTTGCGATTTTCTTGTTCTCATTCTCCAATAACCGAGTCTGAAATTTTCATAAAGGGGGTTGCCCTCAAATATTTTTAAGATTTTGTCCTTTGTGTTCATCAAATAAGTCCTTTAACCTTTAAAAACTGTTCTGCTTTATATTCTGTCGGCAGGTATTTTATGTAATTAATACAGTTATTTATGTATTCATCACTTGCTGTGAGTTTTCTTAAATCGTCCTCATTCCAATTATTGTTTACTATCCCCAATTTTTCGGATTTAATATAGCTTGCATTGTAGGGAATGTCGGTAGTGATAACAGGTGTAGCAAGCGCAATGGATTCGACAATTGACACCATATTGTTGTCTTTCTCGGTATAAACAAGCATAGCAATTGATTTTTTCAGTATTTCAACAAGCTTGTTGTGACCGAGCTTGCCTGTGAAAATAATATTTTTATCGGCACCAAGCTTTTTTGAAAGCGCTTTTAGTCTTTCTTCTTCCTCGCCTTCACCCATTATGTAAAGCTTTGCGGTGTTGTCATATTTATTTAAGTATTTTGCAAAGGCTTCAATTGATTTTTCAATATGCTTTCTCGAAATTAATTGAGAACTTATCGCAAATTGATTGTCCTTTTCCCTGCATGGGGCGAATTTTTCAATATTAACGCCGTGGTCAATAATTGTATCGGATACATTTTTGCAGTATCGTTTGATAAAATTTTTAGCCTGCTCGCTTCGTGCTACTATAAGCGCTTTTTTAAAGCATATTTTTGCAACAATTCCGTACCAAAATTTGGAAGCATAGCCGTGAAAAATATTGTTATGCTTTGCAAGCTCATGCCAAACAATCAGTTTGTCAGGTGTCGCAGCCGCAAGAATGAGTGAGTTTAAAGAAAATACTTCGCTTGTTATAATCAAATCAAAATTTCCCACTTTTGCAAGACTTTTGATTTCAGGGCAAAACGGAAGCGTATTCGCAGGAAAAAGTTTTGTGCATCTCGTCCTCATCCAAATAATATTAAAAGGATAGCTTTCGTTCTCACTCGGCTTATATAAATCTGACGCGGCAAGCGTAATGTCGCATCCCTTTTTCTTAAAGGCCAAGCAGAGGTCATAAATCATTGTATTTTTAATTGTATTAACTTTTTTAATATTCCTGCTCTCGTTGGTATAAAGAATAGGGTTTACAATTAATACTTTCATATTTCACCAAAAACTTTTATTTAAGCTGAGCCATAATATCTGCGTCAACAATTTCTTCGCCGGTTTTATTTTTTAAGTGCTCTCTCGATTTTTCGGAAAGGCCGTCGTTAATTGCGGCATTCATATCGCAGGTTGAAAGCTTGTCAAGCTCAGCCTTTGTAACCTTGCCGTCACGATAATCACGGCAAATTTTATTTTCATACATTGAATATTTGTTATCTTTAAAAAATCTTAAAAATTTGTGTTTGATTACCCAAACAGCAGGTACCCAAATGTACTTATGCATAGCAGGGGATACCGAGCCAATCATCCAACATTGCCTGTCACAATGGCGAACTTTTTCCCTAACCTTGTCAGCCTGTTCACTGTTCCAAAGAGTGTCCCAATCCGTTTCGTTAAGATTGCCCATAACTTCTTTTTCCTTAGTTCCGTTGCAGGGCATAACATCGCCGTAAGGGTCAATGAAAAATGTATCAAATGCCATATCGCAAGGCAACAACCTTTTTTGACCGTATATGTAATTGATTAAGCCGTGGTTGAAATATGCTCTGAACCATTTTTTAGGCGAATTTGATTTCAAAAGCTCGTTAATAAGCCCCTCAAATTCCTTTGCAACCATCGGTCTGTCCTTAATAATATTCTTAGCCTCAACAAAATAAAAGGAATTATGAAGCGAAGCTGTTGCAAATTCCATATTCATCTTGTCGCTCAGCTTGTAAAGCTCAACAAGGTCTTTGGCATTTTCGTCCTGAACGGTCATACCGAAGCCGACATCGGGATGATTCATTTCAACAAGCTTTTTTAGAGTTGTATATCCTTTATTAAAGCCGTCGTCAAGACCACGGATTTTATTGTTCGTTTCTTCCAAGCCTTCAATGGAAATACGAATACCAACGTTAGGAAATTCCTCGCAAAGCTTGATTATCCTGTCTGTAAAAAAACCGTTTGTTGATATAACGATTCGATCGCTCTTTTTGTAAAGCTCACGAACAATATCAGCTAAATCCTCTCTTATAAACGGCTCGCCGCCCGTAATGTTGGTAAAATACATTTGCGGAAGCTTCTTTATTGTTTCAACCGTCAGCTCCTCCTCGGGCTTTGACGGCTTTTTGTACCTGTTGCACATATTGCACCTTGCGTTGCAACGATATGTGACTATTACTGTTCCGTTAAGCTTTTTCATATTTTCACCTACATTATGAGTTATATATTTCAATCAGCTTTTTTGTATAATCTTCAACTGTGTCAAATTCCTTTTTGGAACAATTTTCAACCATATTTTCAAGCGTGTTGTCATCTAATTTGTTAATTGCATTTTCAAGTGCCCTGCTGTCATTCGCAGGGATAAGATAACCCGTTTTGCCGTCGTCAATAAGCTCGGGGATGCCTCCGATATTTGACGCAATAACAGGCGTTTGATACATAATGCTCTCCATTATCGAAAACGGGCAATTCTCGTACCAAATGCTCGGATAAACGGTGCATTTTGCTTTTCTTATAAGTTCTTCAAGCTCCTTACCCGATTTAAAGCCGATATTTTTCAA
>DAVZKM010000010.1:0-23851 GCA_052272245.1 Eubacterium sp. | reverse complement strand
TGTATTTATTTCTGCCTGCTGTTAGAATCATATAGCCAGGAAAAAGGGTAGATTACTCGTTTCCAGCACCCGGTTGCAGGCACTTATAAGAAGGAAAGACTTGAAGCAGGTAAGAAATATTTCTCAGTTGCATCAGGCGGCGGCACAGGTCGTACTCTTCATCCTGATAATATGGCAGCAGGCCCTGCTTCATACGGTATGACAGATACTATGGGCAGAATGCACTCGGATGCTCAGTTCGCAGGTTCATCTTCAGTTCCTGCTCACGTTGAGATGATGGGTCTTATCGGTATGGGCAACAACCCAATGGTTGGTGCAACCGTAGCTTGCGCAGTTGCAGTTGCAGAGGCTCTTTAATCGAAAATTTAAATAAGACGAAAGCGTTGGCGGTTGCGCCGGGCTGTAGAGGCGAACATTGTTCGCCTCTTTTGTTTCTGTTTTTAGGCGATTGATAATCGCCCCTGCAATTATTAAAAGGTGCTGTTTTTTTACAGCACCTTTTTCATCTCATATTTCCTTTTTCATCCATTGATGAGGGCAGTCCTCGTCAAAATCACGTTCGCCGAATGGGACGTATCCCTGCTTTTGGTAAAATGGCATTGCCTGCACCTGAGAGTGAAGCCTTATTTCCTTGCCGTCTATTGCTTTAATAAGCCTTTCGGCTTCGTTTACTATTTTTGCGCCGAGATGCTTATTGCGATATTCCTTTAAAACAGCAAGCCTGCCGATATAATAAATACCGTCTTGTTCATAAAACCTAACAGTTGCGCAAGGCTTATCACCGTCAAAGGTAACAAGGTGATTTGATATACCGTCAAGCTTGTCAAATTCCTCTTGAAATCCTTGCTCATTAATAAACACATTTATTCTTATATCCTTTGCACATTGCGGCAAGGTATCGTAGTTTTTAGTAATCAATTAAAACACCCCAAATCAATATTATTTTATCAAACTTTTTTAAATGCTGTCAAGAAAGATAAGAAAATGTTGAATAGTTTGTGAAATATCAACAAAATATCAACGATATTTTTTATGCTTGGCTTTATTGCAAAATTAAACATTATAGTATAAAATATATTTTATACTACAACAGTTTATCAAAGAGGTGTCACTATGAGTGAAGAAAAAACAATTTATACAATAACATCAGGCAGAAATGAACATGTATTTATTCATGCAATGCCGGGTCATTTTGTTTCAAGTTCTTCGCATCTTAATTTTTATATAGGAACGTCGGATGTTAAGCATAATCATGACGTATCCGTTGATGCCGCAATGATGCTTGCAAACTATTATCACGAGAGAGGAATTGAGATTGATACTGTTTTGTGCCTTTATGAAACGCAGGCTCTCGGCGCTTATCTTGCTCACGAACTTCAGCGTGCAAATATGCTCAATCCTAATCCTGACAGCACGGTTTACGTTCTCGGCCCTGAATATGACGCTCAGGGCAATATCATTTTCCGTGATAATCTTCGTAAGCTTATTGCCGGCAAAAGAGTTTTGCTGCTTATTTCTTGTATCACAAGCGGTAAAACTATTGAAAGAGCAATGGAAAGCGTTAATTATTACGGCGGCGAAGCAGTCGGAGTTTCTGCTGTTTTCTCTGCAATTGATGAGGTTGACGGAGTAAGCGTAAACAGTATTTTTACTAAGGACGACGTTCCGGGATATGAGGCTTATCCTGCTCACGATTGTCCGCTTTGCCGTGAAAACAAAAAGGTTGACGCAATCACTAACGGCTACGGCTATTCTCTTCTTTAAAAATGTCTTGACAAATTGTTTTAATTTGTTATAATAGATTTACAAATTAATAGTACCCAAATAAAGACTATGAAGCAGAAAAAGACCTTCTATTTTGGTTTAAGAGAGTTGACGGGCGGTGCGAGTCAATACGGATAAAAGGTGCATAGCTCTCTGCTAAGTCGCTGTTTTGAATAGAAATTAATAGGAACAGACGTGTTGCTTCGTTATCGGCAGAGGCATTGATTGATGCTAAAGGGCAGGGAATTACCTTGCTGAAGTAGGGTGGTACAGCGTGATATTAACGCCCCTATACTCTTTGTGTAGGGGCTTATTTTTTTGCTCCTGTGCAAAAATGAAAGGAGATTAACATTATGAAAAAGAGTTACGAAAAATACAGAGGCTTTGAGCCTGTCAATATTCCGGACCGTACCTGGCCTGACAAAACCATTACCAAAGCGCCGACGTGGTGCTCGGTTGACCTTCGTGACGGCAACCAAGCGCTTGTAGACCCGATGAATTTGCAGGAAAAGCTTGAGTTTTTTACTACTCTTGTAAATATCGGATTTAAAGAGATTGAGGTCGGATTTCCATCGGCAAGTGAAACAGAATATGAAATTTTAAGAACGCTTATTGAGGGAAATTATATCCCTGACGACGTTACCATTCAGGTACTTGTTCAGGCAAGAGAGCACCTTATAAGAAAGACTTTTGAGGCTATTGACGGTGCTAAAAACGTTATTGTTCATTTTTATAATTCAACCTCTACCCTTCAGCGTAAGGTTGTATTTAAAACAGATATGCAAGGCGTTATTGATATTGCTATCGACGGCGCAAAGCTCATTTATGAGCTTACCGAGGAAGAAAAGAAAAAGAATCCGGATATGAATATCCGTTTTGAGTACAGTCCTGAAAGTTTTTCCGGTACCGAGATGGACAATGCCGTTGAAATTTGCCGTCAGGTTATGGAGGAACTTCATATTACTAAGGAAAATCCTATCATCCTTAATCTTCCGTCAACTGTTGAGGGCTCAACTCCTAACGGTTATGCTGACCAAATTGAATATTTCTGCCGTCATCTTCCAAATCGTGACGCAGCTATTATTTCGCTTCATCCTCATAATGACAGGGGTACGGGTGTTGCCGCAGCCGAACTCGGGCTTCTTGCAGGTGCTGACAGAATTGAGGGCACACTTTTTGGCAACGGAGAAAGAACGGGTAATGTTGATATTGTTACCTTGGCACTCAATATGTGGACCCAAGGTGTTGACCCTGAACTTGATTTCCACGATATAAACAAGATTAAAGGTGTTTATGAAAGAACAACTAAGATGGTAGTACCGCCTCGTCATCCTTATGCAGGCGAGCTTGTATTTACTGCTTTTTCAGGCTCTCATCAGGACGCTATCAATAAAGGTAAAATGTATATGGAAGAGCACGGCGGAGATTATTGGGATATTCCGTATCTTCCTATTGACCCTGCCGACGTCGGACGTGAATATGAGCCGATTATTCGTATCAATTCGCAAAGCGGCAAGGGCGGTATGGCATATATTCTTGCTAACGATTACGGAATTAAGATGCCTAAGGCTATGCAAAGCGAATTCAGCGCAGTAGTTCAAAAGGCTTGCGATGAAAGCGGCAAGGAAATTCAGCCTGATGAAGTATTTGATATATTTCAAAAGGAATACAGAAATGTTTGCGGCCCTTACAGGCTTCTTAATTATAAAATTACCGAAGAAAAGAACGAAAAGGATTACCTTACAGCTGTTCATTTCACCGGTGAACTTAAGTATAAGGATAATGAGCCTGTTAAAATTTCAGGCGACGGCTCAGGCCCTATCGGCGCATTCTGTGAGGCTATGAATAAAGCGGGACTTTCAAATTATGAGTTTGTCGATTACAGCGAGCATGCAATTTCAGTCGGCAGTGACTCAAAGGCTATAAGCTATATTCACATTAAGAATCCTAACGGAAAAGATATATTCGGTATCGGTGTAAGCCATAATATCGGCTATGCTTCAATGAAAGGTATTATTTGCGCTATTAACCGTGACCAAAAGGATACAATGCGTGATGATGCAATGCCCGGCATATTTGACCAATGCTAAGTCGTCGCAAGTTCCATATCGCTCAAAATAACTTTTGTTTATTACTTTAATCAAAAGTTATTTATCGCTCATTTCACTGCTCCTCCTTCCAAAATCTGTCGTACAGTGGTGCGTCAGATTTTGAGTTATAGCAGTAAGATTTGATGATTGCATTATTGCGACATTTTGATTTATACGATTATTGTAGGGGCGAACATTGTTCGCCCGTTATATATAACATATACAACACAGAAAGGTGAAAATATGAAAAATTATAAAATTACAGTTTTAAAGGGTGATGGAATTGGCCCTGAAATCGTAAATGAATGTATCAAGGTGCTTGATAAAGCAGGCGAAAAATTTGGCTTTGCCTTTGATTACGATTATGAACTTTTGGGTGGTTGCGCTATTGACGAAGCAGGCGTTCCTTATCCTGAAAAAACCGCAAAAGCTTGCAAGGCTTCGGACGCTGTACTTCTCGGCGCAGTAGGCGGCCCTAAGTGGGACAGTCAGCCGGGCAACAATCGCCCTGAAAAGGGACTTCTTGCAATTCGTGAGGATTTGGGACTTTTTGCAAATCTTCGCCCTGCCAAGATTTTTGCTCCCCTTAAGTCTGCTTCTCCTATTAAGGAGGAAATTATCGGCGAGGGTCTTGATATTCTTATCGTTCGTGAGCTTACGGGCGGTATCTATTTCGGTGACCGTGGAACTTATGAGGAAAACGGTGTTGTAGGCGCTTATGATACAGAGCGTTATACATATCCCGAAATTAAGAGAATTGTTAAGGCAGGTTTTGAATATGCAATGAAACGTGGCAAAAAGCTTACCTGCGTTGATAAGGCAAACGTTCTTGATTCATCGAGGCTTTGGAGAAAGGTTATGGAGGAAACTGCTAAGGATTATCCTGAGGTTGAGGTTTCTTATATGTATGTTGATAACTGCGCAATGCAGCTTGTTCGTAACCCTAACCAATTTGATACAATTGTAACTTCCAATATTTTCGGCGATATTCTTTCAGATGAGGCTTCAATGATTTCCGGCTCAATTGGTATGCTCGCTTCCGCTTCTCTTGCTGAGGGTACATTTGGTCTTTATGAGCCTATCCACGGTTCAGCTCCGGATATTGCAGGTCAGGGCAAGGCTAACCCTCTTGCAACTATTCTTTCGGGTGCAATGATGCTTCGCTACACCTTTGGTGAGGCAGAGGCTGCCGACGCTATCGAAAATGCGGTTGACATTGCACTTACCAAGGCAAGAACACCTGATATTTATGAGGACGGTTTTGAGGCGGTTAATACTTCTCAAATGGGTGACCTCGTCGCAAGTCTTTTATAATTACAATAAAAATTAAGACGGTAACTCTTTTGGGAGTTGCCGTCTTTTCTTATGCTAATTCAATTGATTTGCCGTTGTCTTTGATT
Organism: Eubacterium sp.; assembly: GCA_052272245.1. Taxonomy (GTDB): domain Bacteria; phylum Bacillota; class Clostridia; order Oscillospirales; family Acutalibacteraceae; genus Eubacterium_R. The sequence continues at coordinate 18,597 of DAVZKM010000010.1, read as the reverse complement.
AAAGTAAACTTAGGGTGCTCGTGACCGTTTGTATTCGGCGTATGGTATGAGAGATAAAGCTTATCTTCTGCCTTAAATATCATTCCATGGCCGCCGTCATTATCAATCAAAAGCGGCAAGTGCTCAAACACTCCGTTTAATTCGTTATCGCTTGAGCGTGCAACGCATTGGCAGTATTTGTGATTAACAAAGGTTGACCATATAAGAAGAAGCTTGCCGTCTTTTGTGCGATACATAAACGGACCGTCGGTTATGTAATGTTCACCCTTAGGCTTTTTATCTGCCCAATAGGGTGAAGAAGCGGCAAAAAGCCTTGTCGGCAGGCTGATTGCGGCATTAAGCTCCTTATTTAGCTTGATAAAGCAAATCTCGCCGTCGATTATTTGAGTGTGTTCGTGGCAAAAAACAAGATAAGGCTCGCCTGATTTTGAAACATAAAGCGTGGCGTCAAGACATTCCCATTCTTCGGGAGTCAGTGCTCCGTCGCTGTAAGGCTCAAACGGACCTAACGGATTTTCCGCTTTTAAAATGTATGAGCCTCTCAGCCCGTTTTCCTGCGTAAAGGTTGCAAGCATATAGTATTCACCCTTGTATTTATGCACCTCGGGCGCCCAATTAACCTCACGGTTTAATCCGAATTCGGCGCTGTTGAAGCATTCCTTAGGCTCACTCCAATTGATAAGGTCATTTGATGTATAAACGTCGAAGCCGCCGGTGTGGCAGCCGAAATTCTTTGCTCTCGTGCCGTATAAATAATATATTCCGCCGTCGTTTAACACGAAAGGGTCTCTGATATTAATATCATTTAATTTCATATTTCACCTTTAAAAATTTGTTTCTATTATTTTAGTTGTAAGCTCTTTTGTGGGAAAATCCATATAAATTGTGCCGTAATAGTAATCCTTGTTTAATTTGTATGATAAAAATTTAAGATTGATGTATTTAGAATTGTTATACGGCCCTTTAAGTCCGCCTGCGGTTGAAAGGTAATTGATTATGTATTTTCCTTTCCATTTATTCATACTGTCAAGAAACGGCTTTATGCACTCGTTCCATCTCGGCTCGGGCTTGTACTTAAATCTGTCCTGAATAATGAATTTTATTTCGTTTTCGCCTGAGGTATTAAGAACTAAAGGCTGAGGTACGGCTGTTGTTTGCTCCACCCAATTTGAAAAGTCAATTCCCGTTTTGCCTATATTGTAGCCCTTCGTTGTATCCATTTTACAGCGGCGGATAAATATAATTTTACCTCTTGCCTCGTCAAGATAAGGACTCCTGTTGTCCGTATACCATTTTTCGGGATTTTTATTGATATAATTATTCAGCATCAAATCAAAGCAACGTTCCATTTCCTTTGCGCTGTCATTTTTAAACTGAAAAACTATTGTTTCGCTTGGATTTTCGTCAAGAAATCGGTAGCAATGAGCCAAAACGTCGTCCATATCCATTTGCTTTGAAAAGTGATTTTTTGTATTAAATGCTTTTGCGACACCGTGCACCATTTTAAGCCTGTCGCCCCTTGATTCAACCCTGATATCAAGCGCACGAACACCTAAGCAAAGCTGCTCGTATATATTCATATTCTGGCATTTTGAAATGTGAGAAAATTGAACAAATTGAGTAACGCAATCGTGCGTACCCGGTATATTCAGCCTTAAAACATCGTTTTTGCCGTCAATTTTGCTCATCCAACTTTTTAACTTCATAATTATCACCAAAAACACTATAACATTTTTAGTAAATAATATCAATTGAAAATATTTACAATTTAATTTATAATTAGAATAGTATATTCATAAATGAGGTGCAAATATGGTATTACTTAATAAAACAGACAAAATCACATTAGCTGATAATAAAACAAATATTGTTTTGCCTTTTGAAATAAAAGATGATTTTAAATCTTTAAAAATAAATTTTGAATATTCGCCGAAAACCTTAGAAAATAAAGCAGAGGAAATTAAGATTGCCGGGGATTGCTTGAAAAAATACGGTGAGGTTCAGGAGGGAAATATAGAAAATTATTTGCCTATTAAAAATCTTGTTACCGTTTCTCTTGATTCAAGCAGAGAATATCTCGGTGCGGCACACAGGCAGAGCAACAGGCAGGAGCATACCATTTCTCCCGACTTTTCGTCTGTTGGATTTTTTAAGACGGATATTGCAAAGGGCGAATGGAAAATAACGCTTAACGTCCATTCTGTAAGTTGCGACGTTGATTATAAAATTACTGTTGAAGGGGAGGAAGAATAATGAGCTATTTACCTTGTGAGCTTCATTGCCATACTGTTCATTCTGATGGTGATTTTGCGGTTGCAGAGCTTCAAAGAGCGGCGGTAGACGACCACCTTGCGATTATAGCTTTGACCGACCATAACACATTTTCCGGCTGGGACGAACTTGATGATAATATAATCCCTGCAATCAGGGGCATTGAATGGACAACCTATTTTGGGCATATGCTTGTTTTGGGCGCTAATGATTTTGTTGATTGGCGTGATGCGCAGCTTGATAATATCGATGAAAAAATCAAGCAGGTTAAGGCTGTCGGCGGTATTGTCGGAATTGCTCACCCATACCAGCTCGGCTCTCCGCTTTGCACGGGCGGACGCTGGGAATTTAATGTAAGAGATTGGCGAAACGTTGATTATATCGAGGTTTGGCATCAAAATCTTTATTCTGCAAAAAGAGAGAACGAAAGAGCGCTTGAGTTGTGGACCTCACTTCTTGACAAGGGATATAAAATTGCTGCAACTTACGGCAGGGATTGGCACAGGATTGAATCTTCGGGTCACTATGGCTGTACCTATATTGACGTTGACGATGTAAGCGCTAAATCCGCAATGCGTGCAATAAGACTCGGCAAAACGGTCATTTCTCACGGAGCAAAGTTTATATTCAGAGTTCATCGCCACGGCATTACAAGCGGTATCGGCGATACGGTTAAAAAGGGCAATTATACTTTCAGCTTTTTTACCGATTTACATTCAAGGGCAAAGGACGCAGGTGACGAGGATATAGTGTATAAAGAAATAAAAATAGTCACAAACGGCGGAAAATGCGTGCTTGAAACAAGATATGACGAAAGGCATGTTCGCTTAAGACTTGACAGCGGATGCTGGTATCGTGCAGAGCTTTGGGGCACTGTTGACGAAGAAAAAAAGCCGCTTGCAATTACCTCTCCGATTTATTGCGAATAATTATTTAACGTAAATTTAACATAAACTATATTGTAATTTAATCGACTGCATATAATATCTACTTGTGTAATTTTGTGTAATATGAGGAAAAGAATATGACTATTTATAATTTTTTAACTCTTGTAGGCGGGCTTGCCATGTTCCTTTTCGGTATGGATGTTATGGGCAAAAGCCTTGAAAAAATGGGCGGCAGCAAGCTTGGTGCAATTCTTGAAAAAATGACCGACAGCAGGATTAAGGGCGTATTGCTCGGCCTTTTTGTTACGGCTGTTATTCAGTCGTCGGGCGCTGTTACGGTTATGGCAGTCGGCTTCGTAAACAGCGGAATTATGGCACTCAGGCAGGTTATAGGCATTATTATGGGCGCAAATATCGGTACTACCGTTACTGCGTGGATTCTTTCGCTTGCAGGTATTGAGGGCTCTAATCTTTTTGTTAATCTTTTGAAGCCGAGTTCGTTTGCTCCCGTTCTTGCATTTGTCGGTATTATTCTTGTTATGTTTTGCAAGAGCGAGAAAAAGCATAATGTCGGCTATATTGTTTTGGGCTTCGGTCTTTTGATGATTGGTATGACCACTATGAGCGACTCTATGGAAGGGCTTAAGGATGTACCGCAGTTTACAAGCATTTTAACTAAATTTTCAAATCCTATTTTAGGTATTTTGGCAGGTGCTTTTCTTACTACTGCGCTTCAAAGCTCATCTGCTTCAGTTGGTATTTTGCAGGCGCTTTCAACAACAGGGTCAATTACCGTTTCTGCCGCATTTCCTATTATTTTGGGTCAAAATATCGGCTCGTGCACAACAGTTCTTATCTCGTCAATCGGCGCAAGCAAGAACGCTAAAAGAGCCGCTTATGCTCACCTTACTTTTAATGTAATCGGTGTGATTATTGCAATGGTGCTTTTCTATGGCTCAAATGCGATTTTCGGTTTGCCGTTCTTTAACGATAATGTTTCTCCTGCAACTATTGCGGTTATTCATTCTCTTTTCAATGTTTTTTCAACAATAATTCTCTTCCCGTTTGGCAAGCAGCTTGAAAAGCTTATGTGTGTTCTTATCAAAGACGGTAAAGATGACAAGGAAGAACAGAAAGACGAAAACGGTCTTGTTGAGGAGCGTTTTCTTATCAATCCGGGATTTGCTCTTGATAAGGTTAAAGATAAGTGCGACGAAATGGCTGCTCTTGCGCAAACAAATATATCGCAAAGCATAGAGTTTATAAAAAGCTACAGCCGCAAAAAGGACGAAGCAATCAAGGCTAATGAGAAAAAGCTTGATGATTATGAGGACCAGCTTGAAACGTATCTTGTTAAAATCAGCTCAATAGATTTGAACGTTTCAGACTCAATGAGGCTCAATAATTATTCCCATGCTATCGGTAATTTTGAGCGTATGGGCGATTATGGCTATAATATTCTTAAAATCAAGAGAAAAATGCATCAGGATAAAATTCATTTTTCAGAGGAAGCAAACAGAGAACTTGAAATTATGGGCAGGGCAGTTGTCGAGATTATTGAAAACTCAACAAAGGCGTTTATTAATGATGACGTTGAGCTTGCAATGACGGTTGAGCCGCTTGAGCAGGTAATAGATAATCTTAAAGCGGAGCTTCGTGCTCGCCATTCAAAGCGTATGGACCAGGGCGAATGCACTTTTGAAAACGGAATTTTGTTTTTTGATATAGTTAATTCGTTTGAGCGCATTGCAGATCATTGTTCAAATCTTGCAGTATGTATTATTGAATTTTCACAGGGTCATTATCAAACCCACAGCTATCTTAAAGGTGTTAAAAATTCAAATAACAAAACATTTATGGAGCAATTTGAAACATATCTTAATAAATATGCGGTAAGGTAAGAGGTTGAGTATGAGCGATAAACAATCGGTTTATATTGTAGAGGATGACGCATCCATAAGAGAACTTGAAATATACGCTCTTAAAAATTCCGAATTTGATGTAACGGGATTTGAAAGCGGAAAAAGCTTGATGGCTCATTTGGAAATTAAAGTGCCGGATATAATTTTGCTTGATATTATGCTTCCCGAAGAAGACGGTCTGGCTATTTTGGGTACAATCAGGCAAACGGGCGCTTATGCCGATATTCCCGTTATTATGGTTACGGCAAAGACAAGTGAGATTGACGCTGTAAAAGGGCTTGATTTAGGCGCTGACGACTATATTACAAAGCCGTTCGGTGTTATGGAACTTGTGTCAAGAGTTAAAGCTGTGCTTCGCAGAAGTGCCAAGAAAGTTAAAACCGTTCTTGTATATAAAAATATCGAACTTGATGAGAATAAACATACTGTTTTGGTTGACGGAGCAGAGGTTGACCTTACATATAAGGAATATGAAATCCTTAAGCATTTAATTAGAAATAAGGGTATTGTTCTCACACGTGACAGGCTTATGGAAATCGTTTGGGGCTATAATTTTGAACAGGGCAACAGAACGGTCGATGTTCATATTCAGTCTCTTCGTAAAAAACTCGGCACTGCAGGCGAGCATATTAAAACAATAAGAAATGTCGGCTACAAGGTCGGTGAGTAAATAAGTGGCTAAAAAGACTTTATATAAAATATTTGCATTCGGTGTTTCGGTAATCACAATTACGGCAGTGCTCATTTTGTCCGTTTTTTATTCTTATAGTGATAATCAGTTAAAAGAGCAGCTCAGAGTAATAGAAAACGTAGTTGAAAATCAGCTTGCGCAGGATGATGACACCGCTTTTATTTCAAATCATATTGACAAAAATGTAAGAATTACTCTTGTTGCAAAGGATGGCACAGTTATTGCGGACAGCCGGGAGAGTGTAAATAAGCTTGGCAATCACCTTAATAGGCAGGAGATACAGCAGGCAATCAAAAACGGCGAAGCAACAGTAACAAGACATTCAGACACTCAGGGGAAAAAGGTATATTATTTTGCCAAGCAGCTTGATAACGGCAACATTTTGCGTGTTTCGGCTGAGGCTACAAGCATCGGCAAGTTTTTTTCGGATTATATTATATATATCCTTTTGTGTGTAGTTGTTGTAATCGTTGCGGCGGTTTTTGTAAGTATGGGTATCACTAAGAGTATTGTTAAGCCGATTACTCAGCTTGGGCAAAGTCTTGATAATATCGATAAATTTAAGTCGGACGAGGAACTCAAGCCGCTCGTAAATGCGCTTTTGCAGCAAAAGAAAAAGCAAAAAATGCTTGACAAGCAGAAAAAGCAATTTACTGCCAATGTTTCTCATGAACTTAAAACGCCGCTTACCTCTATTGCAGGCTATGCAGAACTTATAGAAACGGGAATGGCAAAGCAGGAGGATATCAAACCCTTTGCCGGTGTTATTCGCAAGCAGGCGCTAAGGCTTGTAAGCTTAAGCGAGGATATTATTCAGCTTTCTCAGCTTGAGGAGAGCGACGACGAGGATATGTCCTTTGAGTCGGTCAATCTTTATGAAATTGCCCAAAGGTGTGTTGAGGCGCTTAATATTAATGCGCTTAATAAGTGCGTTACGCTTAATCTTATAGGTGAGCAATGTTATATAAGGGGCAAGGCTCAGCTTGTTGAGGAGCTTGTTTATAATCTTTGCGACAATGCAATCAGGTACAATAAGGAAAACGGAAATGTAACCGTCACGGTTACCCCGCTTGAAAAGGGCGCAAGCGTAAGTGTTAAAGATACAGGCATCGGTATTCCGAAAAAATATCAGGAAAGAATTTTTGAAAGATTTTTCCGAGTTGATAAGAGCCGAAGCAAGGCAACAGGCGGTACAGGTCTTGGCCTTGCAATAGTAAAGCATATCACTCAGCTTCACGACGCTAAGCTTGAAATTAGCAGCGAAGAGGGTAAAGGAACAGAGATTATTGTTACTTTTAAAGACTAAATTAAAAAAACAGTTGAAATATTTTTTGTTTTAGTATATTATAAGAGAGTAACAATATATTCAAAGGGGAATTTTTGTATGAAAAGAAAATCCGGATTAAGTAAATTCAACGGTTTTTTGGCAATCGTTTTGGTAATTTGCCTTGTAGCAACTGCTTTTGTAATTAACAAATATCCTAAGATTGAAGCTGCTGGTGCTGACAGCGGTGCCGATGCAAAGGATGTTGCTGTTATTGACGAGTTCAAGGCAGGTACATACGGCGGCAAGGAGTTTAAAACTCAAGAAGATGTAGTTAATTATTATAAAGAGTGCTACGACTATACTAAGACGCTTACTGCTGAATATAAAACCGATTCAGGCGAAACACACAGCTACTATAAGATGCTTGGCACAGAGACTCTTAATGTTGAGAATCTTCTTGTTGAGGGCAAGTCAAACGACATTATCAACAAGCTTGTTCCGGGTATCGTAGGCAACATTTTCCACGGCGGCACAAATGGTCTTTCACCGTCAGGTAACAGAGACCCTAAGGGTGACACTAAAAATGACGGAAAGATGGATTGCACAACATCGCATCTTACTGCTGATGATGTTCTTGCAGCTAATGTAAAGGATAACGGCGACGGCACTATCACAATGGTTATTCAGCCGAAAGAGGCTCTCCTTTCAACACCCGGCGAGGACTCACAGGGCAGATTCTTTAATTCACTTGGTGATATTTCATCCGTTGTTGAATCAATATCTGTTCTTTCATTCTCACAGGGTACAGTTGATGATAACTTTGTAGTTGATTACAAGGGCGGCACAGGTACTATTGTTATTGATACAAAGACTAACGAGATTATCAAGGCTGATTACATAATGCTTGTTCATATTGATGTTAAGCACGCTAACGTGGCTGTTCTTAAGGATAAGAGTGCATCTCTTGATGTTAAGTATCAATGTGAGTATCCGGCATCTGACAAATATCTTGCAGGTTCAAATATAGGCTTAACAAGAGTAAAATAAAACTGTAATAACTTTGATATAAAGGACTTGTAAAAATACAAGTCCTTTATTTTTGTCTATTTTTATTTTAAGGGGTTTTCATATTAGGTTAAATGATATATAATATAATCAGCATTTTTATATTCTTTTTTTATATTTAGGGGGTAATAGTGTGAAAGTGCTTTATGTTATTCTTATCTTGCTTGCTGCATTTATTGTGCTTACGCTGATAAGAGGGATTTTCTTTAAGGCAAAGCCTGTGAAGAGAGAGGTTTTTGAAGAAGAAAACGTTAATTCAAAACGTGCTGAGGAGCATTTATGCGATGCAATAAGGATTAAAACGATATCTTACGAAAACGAGGAGGAAACCGATTGGGCGGAATTTGACAGATTTCACGAATTTCTCAAAAAATCATTCCCTCTCATTTATGAAAATTTGAGCGTTGAAGATGTGTCAAAAGCAAGTTTGCTTTATTTTTGGCAGGGAAGCGACAGTTCTCTTGACCCTATTGCTTTTTTAGCCCATCAAGATGTTGTACCCGTCAGCGAGGGAACGGAAAAAGATTGGGTGCACCCTGCTTTTGACGGTGTAAACGACGGTGAATTTATCTGGGGCAGAGGTGCTCTTGATATGAAAAATCATCTTATATGCCTTTTAGAAAGTGTCGAAACACTGCTTGAAGAGGGATACCGGCCCAAAAGAAGCGTGTATTTGTGCTTGGGTCATAATGAGGAAATTGTATCCGGCTCAAATAACGGTGCAAGAGAGCTTGCAAAAACTCTTGAAAGTCGTGGCATTCACCTTGACAGTGTTGTTGACGAGGGCGGAGCAATGCTTCCGGCTAAGGTTAAAGGTATACTTGACGCTAATTTAACGGGTATCGGTGTTGCTGAAAAAGGATATGCCGATTTTAAAATTACAGTTAAGGCTAAGGGAGGTCATTCTTCTCAGCCGCCTAAGCATACGGCTCTCGGCATTCTCTCAAAAAAGGTTGAAGCACTTGAAAACCATCAGTTTAAGGCGAGAATTTTGCCGTTTGTATATAATCTTTTTACACAGATAGGCAAAAGAACATCATATATCGGCAGAGTTGTATTTTGCAATCTTTGGCTTTTAAAGCCTGTTTTGCTTGCTGTTATGAAAAAAATTCCGCCTGCCGCTTCATTTGTGCGCACAACTACGGCGGTTACAATGAGCTCTGCCTCACCGGCGGCAAATGTTCTTCCGCAAAAAGCAAGTGTTACGGTTAATTTCAGAATTATGCCCGGTGAAACAATAGAAAACGTAAGACGTCATATTGAAAAATGTATGGGCGGTGAAAATGTTGAAATAGAATTTATCAAGGGCAAAGAGCCGAGTATTGTTTCACCTACCGATACAAGAGCTTTTAAAACTCTTTCAATGCTTTCCGTTTCTCTTGATGAAAAAAATATCGTTGCGCCGTATCTTGTTATGGGCGGTACAGACGCATATAACTATGAAAACGTTTGTGAAAATATTTACCGTTTTGCTCCGTTTACGGTTGATACAGAACTTTTGCTTACCACACATTCAACAAACGAGCGTATTCCCGTTGAGCAGCTTACTCAGGGCGTGGCTTTTTTCAAGCGATATATAAGAATTATGACTAAGGAGTAATGATATGAATTTTAAAGAGGATTCTTTTATGGTGGCTATTGCTCTTTGCGTTGTTTTCTTTGTTGTGGCACAAGCGGTTTTCTTTCTTGTGCGTGCAGTAAAAAGGGCAAAGGAACTTGGAATAGCAAAACAAACAATTAAGAATACAATCGTTTCTTCATCACTTTTCACTATTGCGCCTGCCATAGGCATTGTGGCAACAGTTCTTACTTTGTCGGCAGGGCTTGGCTATGTTTTGCCATGGATAAGATTGACTGTAATAGGCAATATTTCTTATGAGGTCACGGCTGCCACCAATGCGGTTGAGGCTTTCGGTCTTGCGGGCGGAATATCCCAACCGATTGAAAACAAAGAAGTTTTTGCAACGGTTGCGTGGGTTATGACTCTCGGTTCGATTATGCCACTTATCCTTGTTCCGTTTTTTCTCAAGAAAGTGCAAAGCAAGATGAACAAGGCTGTATCTAAAAACAGCGCTCTTTCAAGCGTGCTTAGTGCGGCGGCATTTATCGGCCTTATTTCTGCTTTTGTTGCAAGGGCAATTGTAGGTAAGGGTGACGCTCATATTATAGGCGACGGGGCAGGAATATTGTCAATTACAGCATTGATTTCGTCTGTAATTTTGATGCTTATTATGCAAAAGCTTGCAGGTTTAGAAAAGTTAAAATGGCTTGAAAGTTTTTCAATGCCGTTTGCAATGATTGGCGCTATGGGAATTGTTGTGATTATGGCACAAATTTTGCCTGCCGATGTTGCATTTCTGGAATGGAGGGGATAGTGTGAACGGAAAATATATTAATAAAACTCATACATACGGTCAAATTTGGATGTTGGTTACCCTCTGCTTATTTTTAAGCGTTCCGGCGCTTATATGTGTTCATCTCGGTGTGTCTCCTAAAATTAATATGATTGCAAAGGGACTTTCGACCGTTGCACTTGTGTTTTATCCAACGGCAGTTCTTGAGGTGCTGACTTATTCTCCGCTTTTAGGTACGGGCGGTACTTATCTCGGTTTTGTTACGGGTAATATAACGAATTTAAAATTGCCGGTTGCTTTAAGCGCAATGGAAAGCGCCGAAGTTGAGCCTGCAAGTGAGGAGGGTGAGGTTATATCAACAATTTCGATAGCCGTATCATCCATTGTAACTACTCTTATTATTGCCGTTTGCGTGCTTGCATTTTTTCCTATTTTGCATAATATAACCGATCCGGATTCTGTTTTTGCTCCTGCATTTCAACAAGTTACTCCGGCACTTTTCGGTTCTCTTTGCGCCTCATATCTTGCAAAGCATTGGAAAATATCAATTCTTCCCATTGCCGTTTTGTCATTTATTTTGATTTTTAACGGCACGCTCGGGACAGGAGTTTTAATTCCTATCGGCGTAGTTGTATCCGTTTTAGGCGCATTTGTAATGTTTAAAAAAGGCATAGTAAAATAAAAATAAGACGTTGGAGTTTTTTAGTTTCTCTAACGTCTTTTATTTTTATCTTGCCAAATATATTTGATATATAATTGCAAAAATTTCTCTTGTGGCAAACGGCATATATCCGTTCCAAGGGGTTTCACTCGGATATCTAAGTGGCTTAAAGCCGTTTTGCTTTGCAAACTCACTTGCCCTGTATTCGTGAAAATCATTAGTGATAATTGTAATTTTCTTTGATTTTATTCCTCTTTTTTCAATGATTTCTTTTGAATATTTAAGGTTTTCTTTTGTTGAAGTTGATTTATCTTCAATCAAAAGTCTGCTTTTGTCTATTCCCATTTGGGTAAGGGAATTAAACATACACTTCGCTTCGCTGATGTTTTCGCCGTTTCCTTGTCCACCGCTTAAAACTGCAATTGCATTTGGGTTTTCATTAAGATATTTATAAGCGGCATTAATTCTGCCTTTTAAAAATATTCCGGGTTTATCACCGTTTACAACGCAGCCTAAAACTATCGCAACGTCGCTTTTTTCCTCGCTTTTAAAGCTGTGGGATAAGACATTATAAAATGTGGCACCGCCGATAATTATGCATACTAAAAGAACAGAAGATATTATTTTCAGTGCGATTTCGCCGACTTTTTTCTTTTTTATATTTTTTATAAGCAAATTGATTTTATTGAATAATATAATATAAATCAGTAGTATAAAATCAAAACCCAAGCCTGTGATTATGCCTAAATTGTATTCACCTACGGTGATAACAGGCCCTATATAAAGCAAAAATATTATTACAAAAAGAACAGATAACAATATCCTGATGATTTTATTTTTCATAAAAACACCCCTTTCTTTTGATATCGTATCATATTTGAAAGGGGTATTTGTGAACTTAAAGTAAAATCAGTAGGAAAGGGAGCTGTTACCGATAAATTCACGCTCAAATGCGTCGCTCGGTATCATTTTATCGTCAAGCGGCTCTATCTCATCAAGTGCATTAACCACGTCTTTAATATCACTGAACTTTTGTGAAAGAGTGCTTAAATCATTATAAAGATAATTTCTATACACGCAAGGCTCATATTCAATAAAGGTGTCAATATTGAAATGCGCCCTGTTTTTATATGGCATAATGAATTGATTTTCGCCTCGTTGAACTTTTGGGAAAAGACATATTGTTTCTTCATAGGTGCGCCCTCTGTAAAGCTTATCCCTAATCATTCTGCGGCAAAGCCTAATTTTGCACGGGTGCAGCTTATCGCCGTTTGAATCAATAACTCTTGTTCTTACGCTTACGTAAATTCTGTTTGTTACATCGTCATTTTCGCCCATAATAACAGGGTTGAGAGCGTGTATTCCCTCAATTATAACAAATCCGCCGTTTCTTGAAAGCTTTGTTTGGCTGAGCGTTCTTGTGTTTGTCAAAAAATTATAATTAGGTAAATAAATTTCGCCGCCGTTTAAAAGCATATCAATATCTTTGTTTAGATATTCAGCGTCTACTCTGTCGGGCGCTTCAAGGTCAATTTTATTTAGCTTTTTAAGCGCACGTTCCTCGTCGGTAAAATTTTTAAAATATTTATCCATAGATATGTAGCAAACATTGGCGCCGCTTTTTCTCAATGCCTTTGCAAGCTTAATTGCCGTTGTTGTTTTGCTGCTTCCTGACGGGCCGGATATTAAAATTACAGGTCTTGTGTCTTGAAGCGGTAAAATTCTTTTTGCACATTCGTTTATTTGGTTTAATATTTTATTTTCGCTCGACAATAAAAAATCATTTGTGCTTTTTAGTTTTTCGTTTATTTCGCTTGTGTATATTACCATAGTTTCACCGTCAGTCTTGTTTATATTTTTCGATTAAGGCTGTAATTTGATCTGTAAGCTTTCCCAATTCTTTGTTAGGACATCCCCTCGAAGCTTCAATAACAGCCATAAGATTTTGACCTGCAAGGTAAAGCCTGTCAAAAACCGTATTATTGCGCTCAATTTTATGCAACTTTTTGTCATAAAGTTTGCGGGGCCCTATATCAACCTGCCTTACAACGTCGCCAAGCTCAAAGCCGTCGCCCGAGAAAGGTGCAAGAGCCGATATTTCAAGCTCGTTTTCAATCGATTTTGCAAATTCGTCGCAAACGGTATCGTGACCGTGATTTACAAAAACAACCTTTGGCTTTTGCGGTATGCTTTCAAGCCAGGAAAGGAGCATATTTTTGTCTGCGTGACCGCTTATGCCCTGCATTTTTTCGATATTTGCGTTGATTTGCACTTCCTCGCCGAAAAGATTAACCTTTTTGGCACCCTCGATAATCTTTCTGCCAAGAGTTCCTTCCGCTTGATATCCTACGAATAAAACAGTACATTCATTTCGCCATAAATTATGCTTTAAATGGTGCCTGATTCGTCCTGCTTCGCACATTCCGCTTGCAGATAGAATGATTTTCGGCGTCGGGTCGTCGTTTATCATTCTTGACTCGTCGCTTGTTACGGCAAGCTTAAGATTGTCAAATTTAATAGGATTAATGCCGTTGTTGATAAGTTCAAGCGTGTCGGCGTCAAAATACCTTCTTAAATTTTTATCGTCATAAATTTCTGTTGCTTCAACAGCCAACGGACTGTCCACCCAAACAGGAAAGTTGGCATGATTTTTAATAAGCCCCTTTTCTTTGATTATTCTTATTAAATAAAGAAGCTCTTGTGTTCTGCCGACTGCAAATGAAGGAATAATAACGTTTCCGCCACGGTCAAGGGTCGATTGAATAATTCCCGTAAGCTGCAAAACATAATCGGGTCTGTCGCCGTGAAGTCTGTTTCCGTAGGTGGACTCGATAATGACGTAATCTGCCTTTTCTACGGGCGGCTTTTGAGGATTTTTTATAAGCGGTCGGTTAATATTTCCTATATCTCCGGAGAAAAGAATGCTTTTTGCAATTCCGTTTTCCGTCACTTTAATTTCTATTGACGCACTGCCCAAAAGATGACCTGCATCAATAAATTTAATTTCTATTCCGTCAAAAATTTGATAACTCTCGTCATATTCGCACGGAGTAAAGTATTTAAGCGCATTTTGTACGTCTTGCGTTGTATAAAGCGGCTCAATCGGCTCTTTACCGCTGCGCTTGTTTTTTCTATTCTTCCATTCTGCCTCGAATTCCTGAATGTGCGCCGAGTCCATAAGCATAATTCTGCAAAGCCTGTCAGTCGCACTTGTTGTATAAATCGGCGCAGAAAAGCCGTTAGCCGACACATAAGGAATATGACCCGAGTGGTCAATATGAGCATGGGTTAAAAGTATAGCGTCAATATCGTTAGGCGATACGGGAAGTTCAACATTTTCGTAAATATTTTCACCCTGCTCCATACCGCAGTCTATCATTATTTTTTTGCCGCAGGCATAAAGAATAGTGCAAGAACCTGTCACCTCGTGTGCTGCGCCTACAAAATACAGTTTCATAAATTTACCCCCTTTTTCCTAAAACTGTTTTAAAATTATATCGCTGTCATTTAGCTTAATATCGCTTATCTCAAATGAATTTAATGCAAGTGGTATTGCATTTTCAAGCTTTTTTTCATCATTTGAATAAAGCGTCATAACAATATCGTTTTTATTTGTATAATCGCCTTTTTGACATTTGAAAAGTATTCCTGCCAGCGGGTCGATATTGTCCGTTTTTACATTCCTGCCTGCGCCTAAGATAACACAGACATTGCCGATTTTTCGAGCGTCGATTTTTGATATATAGCCTTGATTTTGAGCCTTGATTTCAGCTTTATATTTGTCAAATCCGAACTTGTTTTCATCTTCAATATAGCTTACGTCACCGCCCTGAGATTTAACCATTTGTTTCAGTTTGTCAAGCGCCTTGCCTGAATTAATCATTTCTTTTGCTTTGATTTGCGCCTCTTTTAAGTCAATTTCTTTGGCAAGACTAATCATATTTGCAGCAAGTGCTATGCAAAGTTCGGTTAAATGCAAAATATTCTCGCCTTTAAGTATTTTTACCGCTTCCGCCACTTCTAAGCTGTTGCCGACTGCATAGCCCAAAGGGGAACTCATATCGGTAATAAGAGCTCGCACGTTTCTTTGGCAATGTTTGCCGATATTTACCATTTCTTCCGCAAGAAGCGTTGCGCTTTGAATATCTTTCATAAACGCACCCTTGCCGCATTTTACGTCAAGAACTATGTTTTTAGCCCCTGCGGCAAGCTTTTTGCTCATAATTGATGACGCAATCAGCGGCATACAGTCAACCGTGGCGGTGACGTCTCTTAAAGCGTATAATTTTTTGTCGCATGGCGCCATATTGCCTGTTTGACCTGCGACAACTAAGCCTATATCCCTTGCCTGTTCTTTGAATTTTTCAGGGCTCATAGAGGTGCAAAATCCGGGTATAGCCTCAAGCTTGTCAATAGTTCCGCCCGTGAAGCCTAAGCCTCTGCCGCTCATTTTTGCTACCGTACAGCCTGCCGCTGCCGCAATCGGAGCTACAATAAGAGTGGTTTTGTCGCCCACTCCGCCGGAGGAATGTTTGTCAACAGTCAAGCCTTCAAATTCGCTTAAGTCAAGCATATCTCCGCTTTTCGCCATTGCAAGTGTAAGTGCGGCAGTTTCCTCATTTGTCATTTTGTTAAAATATATTGCCATTGCAAGCGCCGCTGCCTGATAATCGGGGATATCGCTGTTTGTATATTCTTTTACAAAAAATTCGATTTCCTCTTTTGTAAGTGCCAAGCCTTGTTTTTTATGCTCAATAATATCTGCCATTCGCATAATGTAACGCCTTCTTTATTTGTCTAATTTGAATGAATAAGGAAGAAGTTCGTCTAAAGTGAAAGTCTTTATTTCTTCCTTTTTTTCCAAAATAATCACAAAGTCCTTGCCGCAAAATTCGCTCATAACCTGCCTGCAAGCGCCGCAGGGGAAGCAAAAATCATCGTTTGAACCTGAAATTGCGATTTTTTCAAATTCTTTTTCACCCTCACTTATTGCCTTGAAAAAAGCCACTCTCTCGGCGCACACCGTCAAAGGATAAGACGAATTTTCAATATTTGCGCCCTGATAAATTTTGCCGTCCTTGGCTAAAAGAGCCGCACCTACCTTGAATTTTGAATAAGGGGAATAGCTTTTTTGCTTTGCATTTTCGGCAAGATACATTAATTCTCTGTTTTCCATATTCTCACCCTTTTATTTTATTAAATCTATTACGTTTTTGCCCTCAAGCTGTTCGTCTATGCCAAAAAGCGAAAGCGCCGTGTTACAAACAACGCCGAAGCCGTCAAGGGTTTTTAAATTTATGTTTTTGAGCGATTTTGAATATATGATAAGCGGTACGTATTCCCTTGTGTGGTCTGTTCCTTTATATCCCGGGTCACAGCCGTGGTCCGCCGTAATCATCAAAAAGTCATCATCATTAAGATTTGCGCAAAGCTCGGGTAAGCATTCATCAAATTCGCTTATTGCCCTTGCGTAGCCGTCAATATCTCTTCTGTGGCCGTAAAGCATATCACAGTCGACAAGATTTGTGTAGCAAAGACCGTCAAAAGCTCTTTTTGAAATTTCAAGCGTTTTTGCAATTCCTTGCGTGTTTCCCGTTGTGAAATAATGCTCGCTCATTCCCCTATGGGCAAAAATGTCATAAATCTTGCCTACTGCAACGGTATCCTTTCCGTGCCTTTTCAGTATGTCAAGCAGCGTGTCGCCGGGTGGTTCAAGTGAAAAATCATGACGCCTCGGAGTTCTGATAAAATTGCCGTTTTCATCCTTAGTGAACGGCCTTGCAATAACTCTGCCTACTGCGTATTTGCCACTGAGTATTTTTCTTGCGATTTTGCAATAATTGTATAATTCTTCGTTGCTTACTATATCTTCGCAAGCCGCAATTTGAAATACGCTGTCAGCCGATGTGTAAACAATTAAGGCGCCTGTTTTGATATGCTCGTTGCCGTAATCTTTGATTACCTGAGTGCCGGAATACGGCTTGTTTACAATAACTTTTCTGCCGCATTGTTTTTCAAATTCGTCAATAACCTCACTCGGAAATCCGTTTGGAAATGTAGGCAAAGCTTTTTTTGAAACTATACCCGCCATTTCCCAATGGCCTGTTGTGGTGTCCTTGCCGATTGAAAGCTCCTTGAGCCTGCCGTATGATGCGTTGTGCTTTTCTGAAACGTCAAGCCCAACACCGTCAATAGACAGAAGCCCCATTTTTTTCATATTCGGCGTGTTAAAATAAGCGGATTTTGATATTGTTTTTATAGTGCTTGCGCCTTCGTCACCAAAAGCCGTTGCGTCGGGAGCAGCGCCCACGCCGAATGAGTCAAGCACAACTATGAAGCCTCGCATTTTTATCCTTCTTTCATAATTTTGACAAGTCTGCTTGTGCCGAGTCTGTCAGCACCTAATGAAATAAATTTTTCACCGTCGCTAAATGATTTTATTCCGCCTGCCGCCTTTATCTTTTTGCCTTTAATATGTTCTTTCATAAGCTTAATATCATCAAAGGTTGCGCCTGCCGTGGAAAATCCCGTTGATGTTTTGATAAAATCCGCTTCTGAATTTGAAACAATTTCACACATTTTAACCTTTTCGTCGTCGCTTAACAAGCAGGTTTCGATAATCACTTTTAAAAGTCTGCCGTCGCACGCTTTTTTAACCTCATTTATTTCATTTAGCAATTCATCATATTTTTTGTCCTTTAAAAAACCGATATTGATTACCATATCAATCTCGTCTGCGCCGTTTTTAACAGCATCGCTTGCTTCAAAGCATTTGACATCGGTAGTGTTATATCCGTTCGGAAAGCCGATGACTGTGCAAATTTTTATTTTATCGTTAGTATAAGCCTTTGCCGCTTTGACAAATGACGGCGGAATACAAACGCTTGCACAGCCGTATTTTATGCCGTCAATGCAAATTTCTTCTATTTCCTTCCACGTTGCGCCTTGCGCCAATAAAGTGTGGTCAACGCACGATAATATTTCATTTTTATTCATCGGTATAACTCCTTTTTTGAACTTTTACGTAAAATTTCCCTAACTTAATTATATCACTTTGCCCTCTCATTTCAACAACTAAAAATAAACATTTTCTTAACTTTTTGACAGATGAATAAAATTGACACAACATATTTATTACAAAATCAGCGTATTGTTGCAAACAAGCTTAAAATATGTTAAACTTATTAAGTATGTAATTTTATATTTTTAATATAGATTTCATTTGGAGGTTAAAATGGGTATATCTGAAAAAATACAAAGAATTATAAAAAAAATACTCAAATATATTTCTCGTATGTTTTCAAAAACTCCGAAAAGAAAGTTTTATTTCGGTATGTTTTATAAGCACTGCAAGGTTAAGGATAATGTGATTTTGGTTGAGTCATTTCACGGTTCAAATATTTCTGACTCTACCCTTGCGCTTGTTCGCCAAATTCTTAAATCCTACTCCGGCAAATCCTGCAATCGGCACGACTACAT
>DAVZKM010000009.1:0-25171 GCA_052272245.1 Eubacterium sp. | reverse complement strand
TGCAAAAACGTTTTCGCCCTTGCAAAACATCATTTTCCTCTTGCAAGTTTATTTTATGTATCATATCCATTTTTACCACTGAAAAATTTTTACATTTTTAATTGAAAAAACTGAAATGTAAACAATCGCTTCTCGCTTTCCTGTAATAAATGTTGATAGCATTAGAATAACACTATATACTGAATATAAGGATATAACATATTTTTATGGGCAAAACAGGAAGAAAAAACAAAGTGTATAGTGCAGAATTCAAAATAGGTGTTATAATGGATATGCTTATAACTATGCTAAAATTCAAACAGAAAAAGCCTTGATATTTGAATAAAAGACCAGCTATAAAAAGTCAATAGAAAAATAAAATAGTTGTGAGGAAAAAGAAAGCAACGAGAAAAAGACCTTAACAGAGCTAAAGTCGGATAAACGATATGATAAAAAATTAGTTTTTAGGCACAGGCTGATAAGGTTTGTTGTCACGAAGGACAGAATAAAATATACTGTTGATTTCGTTTAAGAGGTAACAAACCTCAAAAACTTTGGTAAATACTTAACGGCAATGCTTGAAATTGATGCTTTCTTTCTGAATGAGGACAGGCACACAAATAATATTGCGATTATCAGAAATTCGGATACAAATGAGTTTTCTTTATGTCCGTATTTTGACCAAGGTTTGTCTCTGCTTTCTGATTTGGATGGATTCTGGCTTGACGGAGATACCAAAAAGCATATTATGAGAGTGACTGCAAAACCATTCGGCACTTTTAAACCACAAGTATCTGCGGCACAGGAGCTTTACGGAAAACAACTTGAGATTAAATTCATGCTGAAAGATGTCGATGAAATACTTGAAGATTTAAATGAGTATTAAAATGAAGAAATATTAAACAGAGTCAGATTCGTAATTGAAAATCAATTAAATAAATGCTAAAAAGCGTTGGAGTGATTTGCTCCAACGCTTTTGTAACATGGTTAAAATGTAATTCTTTATACTGTTTGAGATTGTAAAATAAAGTGTGTAAGTTAGAAAAAACTTGCACACTTTTATTGATAAAGCCGAAAAATTCGTGCTATAATTAAACCAAGCATACATCAAAGCCCAATTATTTAATAAATATTTATTAATATACAAGGTTTTATTATAATGTGTGATATAATGTAAAAAAACGAAAAAGGAGATTATTAAAATGGATAAGTTAATAGAAAATTTGGAAACATTAATTAATAAAGAAGAACGTCCTTCTAATTCAATTAAAAAAGAAATTCAAAAAATGTTACTGAAAATAGGTTCCGAATTACTTACAAAATACGAAATAAGAGTGAAGAATATAATTATTGAACCTTTACGGGTGGAACCTTATTTATTTATACCAAATGTTTTTGAAGATAAGTTTATTCATTCAAAAAAAGATATATATGGATTACCGCCTCAACGAAATCGTTTTGGTAAGTTATATATACATAATGGCTTTTCAGGATTAGACATTGTTTTATCTAATAAAAATGAATATGCATTTTCTTTTTTGATAAAGAACTCACGAATTTTGATTAATAACGAGGTAGTATATCCGTTTGTAAAACAATATGGAGTAGCCAAAGTCCTTAAAGAACATGGAATTCAAAACAATTATGATGATATTGTTTTATATAAAAAGGAATTGGCAAAGAATACTACCGTGTTTAGAACCGTAAGAAAAGGATTAAAAATTGCCGACCGAAAAGATTTCGATAAAGCGAAACAAGAGTATTATAGTAAGTTAGTGATTTCTTCTTTAATTGAATTAGAAGAGCGTCCTTCTTTACTATATGATTTTGAAACCGGATATGGAAAACTATGGACAATAGCAAATTATTTATATGATCATCCTGAAAAGAACAATGTCGAATGGATACGTCAAGTCTTAGGTTACAATGGTTTTAATGAGATAAATAAGTATCTGAGTGAGATTATTAAAGAAAGAGGAATTAAATAATATGCTTTACTTTTCATCACTTTTAAAAACAATCAATGAATATAAACCTGAAGCAGAGCGGCTATTTGCCGCTCTGTCTTGTCATAACGTGGATTTTTGTCTGTTAGACGGCACCCAAGATATCTGGATGCGGGACTTTATGCCGATAAAAACAAAATCGGGGAAATATGTATCTTTTCGTTACGAACCAAGTTATTTGAAAAAATATAGAGATTTACAAACTGATTTTAAGCGTGATATTAATAACAAGCTGTCTTTGCCAAATCTAATCTATTCCAACATTAATCTTGATGGTGGAAATGTGGTGTTCTCACCATCAAAACAAACAGCAATCATAAGCGACCGTATTTTTGAAGAAAACAAAAATAAAAACCAAGCAGAGTTACTGCAAGAGCTTAAACAGCTGTTAGAAGCCAAAATAATTATTATTCCGTCACTGAAAAGTGATATGACGGGCCATGCCGATGGAATGGTGAGATTTATAAATGAAGACACTGTACTTATAAATGATACACCATATAAAAACGGGCTTGAGCAAAGAATAGTCAAAAAGCTCAATGCGTGTGGAATCAATACTATTCCTTTTCCGTATTTTGACTCGCCTAAAGATAGTGCAGTAGGATGTTATATCAATTACCTTGAAACAGAAGAAAGTCTGTTTCTGCCTGTATTCGATGTTGATATGGACAACAAAGCCATTGATACGGCAAAACATATTTTCAATAAAACAATTGTCCCTGTCCATGTCAACAAAATCGTCGTAAAAGGCGGTGTGCTAAACTGCATCAGCTGGGAGGATTAACGGCTGATTTGGATGAAAGTAAATATATTTTATCGGTCTATGCACCATTAATGCCGCATACTATATGAGATAATGTAACCAAACTATATTAAAATCAGGTGGCTACTATGGATTATATCAATCAGCTTAATGAAAAGCAGTATGAGGCAGTGGTAAATACAGAAGGCTATGTGCGTGTCATTGCAGGCGCAGGAAGCGGAAAAACAAAACTGCTTGTCAGCCGTTATGCCTATATTGTCAAAGACTATGGAATAGACCCTAAAAATATTTTGTGTGTTACTTTCACAAATAAGGCCGCCGCAGAAATGAAAAAGCGTATTCACAATATCATCGGTGACGGCTATGATACAACGCTTATATGTACTTATCACGGCTTTTGCGCAAGGTTGCTTAGAGAAAACCCTGAAAAATTATTTCTCACCAAAAATTTTCAAATTATTGACACATCACAGCAGCGCAGTATATTAAGTGAGATTTATCAGAAATATGAGCTTAAGCTTGACCATGCTAGTTTTGGAGATATATTGAAAAAAATCGGAGAATTCAAATCCGATATTGCATATGTTCCTAAAATGTGTACATCTGAAAACACACAGATTGTAAATGAAATAACGGATTTAAACAGCAAAATAATAGAAGAATATTTGCAAAGGCAAAAAGCAATCTATGCACTGGATTTTCACGATTTATTAAGCTTTGCGCTTCATCTTCTTACCACTGATGAGGAAGTCAGAGATAAATGGCAGAATCGGCTGAATTATATTCAGGTTGACGAATTTCAGGACAGTTCAAAGAGAGAACTGGAACTTATAGATATTTTATCAGGCAAGCATAAAAATCTTATGATTGTCGGCGACCCTGACCAAAATATTTATGAATGGCGTGGCTCAAAGGTTGAGCTTTTAGTCGATTTTGATAAGGGGCATATTCCGACCAAAACGATATTTTTAAATCGTAATTATCGTTCAACACCACAAATACTTACTTGTGCTAACACGATTATTGAGAAAAACAAAATCAGATTAGAAAAAGATTTATATACCTTGTCACAAAACGGACAAAATGTTGTTCATTTTCATTCTAAAAATGATGACGAGGAAATGAAAAGAATTGTGGGTAATATTAAATTTGTTTGTAAAAACGAAAATTACAGTTATTCGGATATTGCTATTTTATATCGTTCTTCTTTTCTTTCAAGACTGATAGAAAAGAAATTGGTTGAGAGCAATATTCCATATGAGATTTACGGCGGTGTAAAGTTTTATCAGCGTATGGAAGTGCTCGACATTATTGCATATTTAAGATTGATTGCTTTTAATGACGACCTCTCTTTTAAACGTATTGTTAACAAGCCTCGTAGAAAATTCGGACGAGTCAAAATGGCAAATTTAGAAAATTTGCAGGAAGACGAATTTTATAACACAGAATCTAATAACCAAACTGCTCTTTATGATATTCTGAAAGACTGTCTTGACCGTAATATGTTCAAAGGCAGCAGTGTAAATAGACTTGTTAATTTTATTGAAAATATAAGAAAAAGTAAAAAGAATATGCGTATCACCGAGATTGTAAATACTGTGTGCAATGAATCAGGATACGAGGATTACATCCGAAATCTTGGCGATGAGGAACGCCTTGACAATCTTATGGAATTCAAACGCATTGCAGATGAATTTGAAAAGAACTTTGGTGAAGATTTAAGTCTTGAGGAGTTTTTACAGCAAATTTCACTTCAGTCAAATGAAAGTGAGGAAACATCACGGGAGGCAGTTAAACTGATGACCATCCATTCTGCAAAAGGACTTGAATTTCCCGTTGTGTTTATTGTTGGATTTACCGAAGGAATATTCCCATCATCAAAAACCATTGAAGAAAGAAAAGAGGCTGGGCTGGAAGAAGAACGCAGGCTTTGCTATGTTGCAATCACAAGGGCAATGGAAAGATTGTTTTTAATGGATTCTGAGGGATATTCTCAAAACGGTATAAAAAAACTGCCGTCAAGATTTCTGGATGAAATCGGTGTTCAAAATTATGAGCGAATAGGGGAAATCTCAAACGCCTTAAATGAGGAACAAAAGCAATATATTGCAAAAAGTGAAATACAGAATTCAACTGTTCCTGTAAAAAATACGAATGAAGAAGTTGAACATCATATTTTCGGAAAAGGAAAAATCATTGACATTCAGGATAACGGGCTTAGTTACCTCATAAAATTTGATAATCTTGAACAGCCAAGAAGTATTGTCAGCAGATATTTTACTGAAGATTTTCAGAACAGAATTATTCAAAGACATGCGAATCAAAATCGTATGGAAAATAACACACCTGAACAGTCTGGACCACAGGTGGGTGTTAATGAAAAAGAAAAGGATACTATTGAAAACGACAGTGAAAACAAAAATAATTTTAATGATTTTATTCCTGAAGAGAAATTCAATATCCCTGTTTTAAAAGCACAAAAAGGAAATAATGAAAGCAATATGGAAACGCCTGATGATATAGCCTTAAAGAAACAACTCGCAGACAGCGAGAATTTATGGAAACGTGAGGATGTACCAAAAACAGGCTGGATATGTCAGGGTGTTACCGATTTGGGTGCACCTGTCGGAATATGTCAGATGTGCGGTTATCAGATAATAAGATATGTTCATCATATGTATCATAAAGATTGGGGCAATGTGGATGCCGGATGCATATGTGCCGGCAAGATGGAGGGCAATATTGATGCGGCAAAACAGCGTGAACGTGATATGAAAAACAAATCACAGCGTAAAGAAAAATTTTTAAAACGCAAGTGGAAAACCTCAAGAAACGGTAATACCTATTTAAAAGTAAAAGACCATATTATCGTGTTATATTGCAGAAAATCGGACGGAATCTGGAAGTATTCAATAGATAATAAATTTTGCGTTGAAATTTTTGAAAACCGTGAGGCTGCAAAAGAGGCTGCCTTTGAAGCACTTGAGCAGATTATAAGCAAATCAAAATGATTTTATGAGCGGTTTTTTACCCATCATCCATTGTATAATACACTCAAAAGTTGTAGAATAACCTTGAGGTGAGCAATATGGCAAACAAGAAAAATATAATCATAAATATTCTTGATATTCTCAAAAGATACACAGATGAAGACCACAGGCTGTCACAAAAAGAAATTGCCGAAATTTTGAAGAATGAATACAATATGACAATCGACAGGAAGTCTGTTAAACGCAATCTGTCTAACTTGCTTGAGTTCGGCTATCCCATTGAATACAGCGAGTCAATTCGTATGGTAAAAAATAAAAAGACAGGCAAACTTGAAGAAAGTTATATCCTTTCTGATTTCTATTTGGACCGTGATTTTTCTGATGCAGAACTGCGTTTGCTGATTGACAGTTTGCTGTTTTCAAATCATATTCCATACAGTCAGTGCAAGGAACTGATTGAAAAATTAGAGGGGCTTTCCAATAAATACTTTGAATCCAAAGTAAAGCATATCTGCACATTGCCACAAAACAAGCCTGCCAATAAGCAGTTGTTTTACACTATTGATATTCTTGATGAGGCAATCAGCAAAGAACAGCAGGTTTGCTTTAATTACGGCGAATACGGCACTGACAAAAAACTGCATAAACGACAGAACAGCAGCGGCAAGCCAAGAGAATATATTATCAACCCATATCAGATTGTTGCTACAAACGGTAGATATTATCTGGTTTGTAATTATGATAAATACGATGATTTGTCAAACTACCGTGTTGATAGAATTATGGATATTAAACTGCTGGACACCCCGGCAAAACCAAAGCGTGAAGTTAAGGGTGCAGAACACGGCTTTGATCTTGCAAAGCATATGAAAGAGCATATCTATATGTTTGCAGGCAAAAGCATAAGAACGAAGTTTATTGCAGAAAAATATATCATCGGTGATATTATGGATTATTTCGGAGAGGATGTCATTTTTTCTGACGAAACAGAGGATAAGGTTACAGTAACCGTAACCGTCAATGAACGGGATATGCGCTTTTGGGCATTACTCTATGCTTTGCAGATTAAAGTGATTGAACCCCAAAGCCTTGTTGATGAGATTAGAAATGATTTATTGAAAGCAGTAGAACGGTATAATTAAACTACTAAATACAGCTATGATAGCGATTGCCTTAAATGCTTTAAGGATGAGCAGCGAGTCGCTGTTCGTAATATTTTAATTGAATGCAACAAATAAATAAAGTTTCGCTGAATTTAAAATTGCTGACACAATTAAAAGATTCACCTCAACTTTTATTTTATCGAAAGTATCATAGCTGTATTTTTAGAGGATAATGATTATGAATGATTTTTCATTGGAAAAAATTTTTGATATGCGTGAAAAGGAAATATATTATGTTTCTAATCATATTTCAAAACATTATAAAAAAGCTTTTATTCCCAAGAAAAACGAAGAGATGCGCACTTTATATATTCCTGATGAAAAATTGAAATATATGCAAAGAGTAATTCTTAATGAGTTTTTACTGGAATATAAAATATCAAAATGTGCAACAGCATATCATAAGGGTTCAAATCTTTTGTCAAATGCACAGCCTCATCTGAATAAAAAGTTTTTATTAAAGCTGGATATTCAAGATTTCTTCGGCAGTATCACTTTTGGCAGAGTGTATAAAATGTTTTCTGCACATTTTCCTAATCAATACGCAAAACTTTTTGCTGAATTATGTTGTTACAAAGATAAGCTTGTTCAGGGTGCACCAACCTCTCCTGCTATTTCAAATATAATTATGCTTAATTTTGATAATAAAATTGAGGAATATTGTTTGAATAATTCTATATCCTACACCAGATACTGCGATGATATAACATTATCATCCGATTCTAACTTAAATGCAGTATACTATAAAATCAAAAAAGAACTTCAGAAAAACGGATTTGAATTAAACAGCAGAAAAACACATTTTGTTAAATATACGCATCAGCAGAATGTTACGGGAATTGTAGTAAACGAAAAAATACAAGTATCCGCTCAATACAGAAAAAAATTAAGACAGGAACTTTATTATCTTCACAAATTTGGTGCCAGTGATGTTATTTTAAGAAACAACTATACTGATTTTATAGATGGTGATAACTTACTGGATGAAAAATATATCAATTATCTTTTGGGTAAAATAAATTATGTGCTGCAAATTAATCCAAATGATGCCACATTTTTAAAAGAAAAAGAAAAACTTTGCAATTACAAAAAACAAAATTTCAGCGTTGATGTTAAGGAAAATGAAAACGGACAGTTTTTTATATAGCAAAGTTGGAATAAGAAAAATAAAATTTTGTTAAATAAGGAAATGGTTATTATGTTTGAAGGCGAATACAAAGGAAAAAATGTAGGAGAATTAAACAAGAAAGTGTTGATTTTAGGAGAATCTCACCATGGAGAAGTTGACACAACTGACTCTGTTGTAAAGGATTATCATAAAAAACCGAAATATCAATTTTTTCATAAAATAGCGCAATCGTTTAATGTTGATAAAGACAATGTTGATGATGAATTTTCTGGATTTTGGGATTATGTTTATTTCGGAAATTATATTCACGTTCCATGCGGAATTAAAGACAATCAAGCGAAAAATTTTCTTAGCGAAAATCGAAAGGAATGCAACAACAAGCTTTTTGATTTCATAAACAATAATGAAATTGACGTTGTTTTTGTCTTCAGCAGATTAGCATATAATCATTTGCCGAGTCTGTCACAAAAACATAAAAATGATGAGAAGTTAAGTAATGCTGATAATGGAACTTTGAAAGTAAATACAAAAAGGGATTGGATAGCACGCTGTAAGTATCTTGCAAATATTGAGCACAAAAATGTTGATGTTCTATTGAATAGAGATATTATTGTTTATAATATGCGACATCCTTCTACTATAGGTTATCAACCTGAAAACTACAGTGATGTATTAGGAGAATTATTAGAGGATTTAAAAAAATGACCTATGTAATATCCGACCTGCACGGTTATCCGCTTAAAAAATTTAAGATGCTGCTTGAAAAGGCCGGGTTTTGCGAGGATGATTTTCTTTACATACTCGGTGATGTGATTGACAGAAACGGTGACGGTGGCGTTGGGATTTTGCGGTGGCTGCTCTCCCAGCCTAATGTTCAGCTCATTCTCGGTAATCACGAGGCGATGCTTCTTGCTTGTGCATTTTTGTTTGATGAAATCACGGACGACAGCATTGCTGATTTTGACAGTGAAAAAATAGAAATTCTATCAAATTATCAGCTCAGCGGCGGTGATGTTACGCTGAAATCACTTGCAAAACTTAACAAAGAATCGCCCGAAACAGTTTGCGATATTCTTGATTATCTGCGTGACTGCCCATTGTACGAAGCTGTTACGGCAGGCGGAAAGGATTATTTTCTTTGTCACAGCGGAATTGATGATTTTGAAAAAGGCAAAAAAATCAGCGAGTATCCTGCCGATGCGTTCATATGGGCTTGGCCCGAACTTGCTGACGAATATTTTGACGACATTATAACCGTTTTCGGTCATACACCGACAATGAATTACGGCGAGCAATATCGTAACAAAATAATCAAAACGAGAACTTGGATTGATATTGATATGGGCGCAGCAGACGGCAAAACCGAGCCTGTCCTCCTCCGCCTTGACGATTAAAAAAATTTCATAATTAATTTTTGCCGCATCATATGATGTGGCTTTTTTGTGCCATATGATGTGGTATAGTATAATCAAAGGAGATAAGTCGGCGGTAGCAGATTTAAGTGATTTATAGTTAATTGCTTAAGGCAGGAGCGAGTCGCTGCTGCTAAATAAAAATAATTATATTTGCGACCTCATGCTCATTGCATTGAGCATAACACTAAGTACCGCCGACGCCTTTCATTATGATTAATAACAAAAATGAATTTTCACTTGATGCAAATGAAATAAGCTTTATTAAAGAAATTGGTGGAGTCAAAGAATTGTTACCCTTTCTTAATCTGAAAGAATCCAATTTTGACTCTCTGTATCAATTCATATCAATTCTATTCCCTAAAATAAAAGACATTCAAGAAAAAGAAAATGAAATAAAAGTGCTCTATTATTTAACGCACAACATTAACGAAGTTTACCAAACTGCATATATAACCAAGTCTAATGGCAAAAAGCGTGAAATAAACAAACCTGATTGGCTTTTGAAAAAATATCAGAAAGCCATATATCAAAACATTTTAACCAAAATTCCTGTATCAACTTATGCAACAGCTTATAAAAAAGGTTCTTCTTTAAGTTATTCTACGGCTCTTCATACAGGTAAACCAATGATTTTAAAGCTGGATATAAAAAACTTTTTCGGCAGTATTCTATACAAAGCAGTGCAGGAAATGTTTATAAATCAAGGCTATGATTATTTTATTTCAACAACGCTTGCAACGCTGTGCTGTTATAAAGGAAGACTTCCGCAGGGTACATCTACATCACCTGCAATATCCAACATTATAATGCGTGAATTTGACGAAATGGTTGCAGAATTTTGCAGAGAAAGAAATATAGCATACACACGATACAGCGATGATATGACCTTTTCAGGTGATTTTGATAAGGTCAAAATTGTAGACTTCGTTGAAAATAATTTGAATAAATTAGGCTTTAGATTAAATAAAAAGAAAACCAAATTGATTAAACAGGGTCAAAGGCAAACCGTTACAGGTGTTGTTGTAAATGAAAAACAGCAGTTACCTAAAGATTACAGGAAAAAGATTAGGCAGGAGTTATACTACTGTCAAAAGTATTCTGTCAAATCTCATATACTTAATGCAAATCTAACAGGGTATATTCGCCCGAATGGGGATGTTTATTACAAGGAATATCTGCTGAATTTATATGGCAGAATAAATTATGCTTTGCAGATTAACCCATGTGATACGGAAATGCTTAATTATAGTATTACTGTAAAGTCTGCAATCAGTCAGCTTGATATTGTTAAAAGAAAAATCAATGATGAAATATTTAATTTAGTTGAAGAATTTTATCGATATGAAAGCAGAGAAAATTATGACGTCTATTCTTATCTGAAACAATTAGGCTATACGGAAGAAGAAATTGATTACAGTGGTATAGAGCAACAATCGGGTTATGAATATTATCCGGTATACGATGACAAAGCGAATATTGTAGGGTTGTTAGATTTTAACTGTAAAGTAATCAATAAAAATTATGATACATTCTTCGGATTCAATTTCGACAAAAGCGTAAAATATATTATATTAACTTTAGAAAAAGAATTTGTATTTCGGGCAAAAGAACTGGGACTGAAAAATGTTGTATCATTTTTGGCTGAACCAAATAATTTTATTCTTACACAAAGCAAACTTGAATTTATCAAAGAATACGGAAACACAGTTATTTTTCACGGAGAGCAAGATGATGCATTTGAGCATATCAGACAAAGTTTAATAAGCAGATATGTAATAGTCTTATAAATGTTATACTCCGTATTTTTTGTTATTCAGTTTTAAAAAGCATTCAGAGTTTTTCGATAGCAGAGCATATTTGGAAAACACATTTTGCTGTCAAATATTTGGGAACTATCTTCATCGATTCCATCCATTATGCCTGCTGCAACACCAGCACTGCGGGATATACCGGCATCGCAATGTACCCATAATGTATCAATTCTATCTTTCCACTTAAGCACAAAATCTTTAATCTTGATCGCATCTTCATCAGTCATAGCAGGATATCCTTTAAAGATATCCTGCGTTTCGGTGCTTACATCATAAAAGGAAAGATAAAGAATATCTTTGATTGTGCTGTTTCCTGCATTAAATTCAGCCCTTTCATCACCGGGTGTACGGATTGAAATAATCACTTTATCTCACGAAAAATCTTGGTAACTAAGCCTTTGAGCTTTAGTTTTGTTCAGAACAATTATATTCATAAAAACAGATTTTAAGCAACGCATGCTTGCTCTATATCAAAGTTTGATTTGATTTCTTGAATATCCATTTCGGTGAGAACTTTCTTTTCAGCAAGAGATCGGGCAACTGCCTCAAAGAAATTAAAATTACTTGTTATGATTTCTTTAGCCTTTCGATAATATCTTTCAAGTTCAGCATGTATAATATGTTCTTTTCTTGCTTTTAAATCTTCAGAATCCGAATATCCTTCAGAGTAATAAGTAAATCCAAAAATACATTCGTCATCAACAAGTCTTTCGAGGAGATCATAAGCCATGCTAATATCTTTTGAAGCTCCACAGTCAACGATTCCGAATTTCTGCTCAAGAGCTGCCATACCTGCAAGACTGCCAATTATATTATACTTTTTTGCCGTTAAGTGATTTAATGCAGGATTTCTGTAATAAGCTGTAAGTCCACCATTACCTGAACGATTACCTGTAACTGAAACTACGGTGACACTCTCCGGGGAAAGTATTTCAGACACAACAGCATGCCCTGTCTCGTGGTAAATCGTTTGCGTTGAAATGCAGTTTTTATCATGGAGTTTTTGCGTATAGTTAATGTCGGTATCTGCATAATCATCATATATTTTAAAAATCGTTTTCATACATGCTTTTATAAAATGTTGCATTGTTATACATTCTGATCTTTCATAACCTGCATAAAGACCTGCCTCATTAATAACTGTTTCCAATTCTGCACAGGAATTGCCGTTTAGAACTTTTGCAATATAATTGATGTTCATCTCTGAAACAAATTTCTTGTTACTGAGATAATGTTTAATAATTTGTATTGCATCTTCTCCTACTGGAGCATCAATCTTAATTACTCTGTCAAATCTTCCAGCACGCAAAAGTGAATGAGGAAGAGTACGGATATTGTTGGCAGTTGCAAGAACAAATACTTCCTTATTTTTTACTTCGTCAATACAGGACTGAACAGTTACATATTCTTCCGCATCCCTATGGCGTTCATCACCATTTGCAAATTTATCCATATCATCAAGAAAAACAATTGACGGTGCATTTTCAGCTGCCTTGTTAAAAGTTTTCTTAATATGATTAACAAAGTCACCATTTGGCTTGTTTTTCCGGCAGGTAAATATTTTTCTGCCTGAGGCTTTAGCAAGTGAGTTTGCCATAAGAGTTTTTCCGACACCCGGCTCACCATAAAGCAGTAATCCCTTTGGTGCTGTAACACCAAGCTTTGAATATGCTTCGCTGTTATTAAGCGTGTCTGCAATCTGCATTAATTCCTTTTTGATTGATGAATAACCAATAATGTTTTCAAATTCCTTCATAATTAAGCTTCTTATTTATATTTCATTCTGACATATAATCGATTTAGAAAAGTAATTTAGTCCGAATTTTTCAGTGCATCATAAATTTTATGGTAAATGGCTTGATTAGGATAATAGCGATAATCTGAAAAAACTAATATTCCGTTTTTGTTGTAATACTCTTCAATCGCAGCGGCACAGGCGGCACTTCGGCTTTGACCATATTGACACTGGCAAATGATATTAAGTCCTTTATCGTGTGCAGTTTTGATGAATTTAGCAAGTTCATTTGCTTCCGGCAAATATGTTTCATAAGTCAATCCATAATCTTTCAGCACAGTAATATCAATATCATAAACTGCTATCTGAAACAGCATTGCAGCTTTGTCCTTGTAATCAACAGGTTTTTTATTATCACTGCGGATACCGGCAGGATCATAAAAGCTGATTACGGCAGTGTTTTTCGGAAAATCTTCCTCAATTAACTTTTCAATTTCACTTCTTGAATAAATACTGATTTTCATATTCATACCTCCTTGCGATGAATTTATGATAACAAAAAAGATGTGCCAAAAACGACACATCTTTTTACTCGGTTTTATATTTATTCCATATTGTGAACTCCGCAAGAAAGGGCTCGTCCATAATTAAACCTCCGATATTTTTCGTTATGTGCATTATCATAATCAATGCGATAAAACAACACATCTAAGAATAACCGTATTTTGATAGTGAATATATCTTGATTTTTCGGGAACAATATGATAATATGAATGTGCAGTTTATGATTATCATAACTTTGGAGCTGGTATTATGAAATATATTGAACGAGAACTTGAAAGAAAGTTTCTTGAGATGGATTCTTTTTTCAAGGCAATACTTGTTATCGGTGCAAGGCAGGTTGGAAAATCAACTATGCTCAAGCACCTTGCAAAAGAGCAGAACAGAACTTATGTAACTATGGATGATGATTTTGCAAGAGAGCTTGCAAACAGTGATCCTATATTGTTTTTTCAGACCTACAAGCCACCTATTCTGATTGATGAGATTCAGAAAGCTCCCATACTTCTTGAACGCATAAAAATTATGTGTGATGAAAGCGAAGAAACAGGTCGTTTCTGGCTTACGGGTTCTCAAAGAAAAAAGCTTATGGAAAAATCGCAGGAGTCACTTGCGGGCAGACTTGGTATATTAAAGCTATATAGTCTTTCTCAAAGAGAAAAGGCAGGAGTTCTTCATACAAGTGAACTTGATTTTTCTTTGGATTGCTTGCAGGAAAGAGCAAAGCATTTACCTGAAAATGATATTGACATAGTGTATGAACATATATGGCGTGGCGGATATGCAGATGTTCAGAACGCAACAAACGAGCAAATGCAGGTTTACTATCAGTCATATATCGACAACTATTTGATTGCAGACGCTGTCAATGATGAAGGGATAAGCGATACAAATTCATTTAAAAGATTTCTTCGTTCCTGTGCCGCACTTGTGGGCAATTTGCTTAATTACAATACACTTGCAGAATCAGCAGGCGTATCTGTACCGACAGCAAGAAAATGGGTGTCCATTCTTCAGGATATGGATGTAATTTATCTTCTTGAGCCGTATTCAAACAATGAACTTCAACGACTTGTTAAAACGCCGAAGCTGTATTTTTGCGACACAGGTCTTTGCGCTTATCTTACAAGATGGCTTACAAGGGATTCTCTTCGTGACGGTGCCGCAGGCGGACATTTTTATGAAAACTATGTTGTTATGGAGCTTGCAAAGAATTATGCGTATTCAAAATCAAGTGCAATTCTCACATTTTACAGAGATTCCAATGCAAAGGAAATTGATGTGTTTGTTGAAGAAAACGGAAAAGTCCATCCTCTTGAAATAAAGAGGTCGGCAAATCCCGATAAAAGAGAAATCAAAAAATATAATGTGCTTGACAAAACAACTGTTGAAACCGGCAACGGCGGAATTATTTGTATGTATCCCAAGCCGTTCCCGATAGATAGAATGAACTGCTATATTCCGTCAAATTTGATTTAGTATTTGATAAAAGGCTGCTGCAACATACGAAAGTCAGTTGAGGCAGTCTTTATCTTTGCTGTAAACAAATATAGCGTGTTTACACTATATTTCATTAAATATTGCCGAAAAAAAGAAATTGAAGATTATTACGAAAATTATTTATTACCATTCTGGGATAAAGAGGTTGAAAAGGTAGTTGTAGAAGGCAAACGAAAAGATTTTAATATTTATCTTGTTTCAAATGAGTGAATTATAAAGCAAATTACATTTCATTTAACATCTGAAAAACGAGCCGAGAGGGGTTGCCTCTTGGCTCGTTTTTGTGGTTGTGCAATTTTTTAATATTTCTAAAGATTTGAATCTTATTATTATAGTAGTAAAAATCTATAACAATACAAATTATTAGGGATTATTAATCTGGCACAAAGGTCCAGCGCCGTTGTATCTACAACAGTAGAAATTATTAGGGATTATTAATCAGGCTTATAATAAGGCTTGGGTGGAAGTGATCTACAACAGTAGAAATTATTAGGGATTATTAATCGGTTATTGACGGCATCACCTTTGACAGATCTACAACAGTAGAAATTATTAGGGATTATTAATCCGACAGTTTCAAACCCAATTTCATACAGATCTACAACAGTAGAAATTATTAGGGATTATTAATCTGAATTAATCGGACTTTATGCCATTCATCTACAACAGTAGAAATTATTAGGGATTATTAATCGCTCTTGTCGGTGTAACTACCGCTGAATCTACAACAGTAGAAATTATTAGGGATTATTAATCAAACACAATTCGTGTGGCTACGGCGATAATCTACAACAGTAGAAATTATTAGGGATTATTAATCAGTAACGGAAGAACCGACCACAACATCTATCTACAACAGTAGAAATTATTAGGGATTATTAATTTTTCTATGTATTATAAATTCATAAATGGATCTACAACAGTAGAAATTATTAGGGATTATTAATCACAATTAGTGCGGCTTATAAAAGTACATCTACAACAGTAGAAATTATTAGGGATTATTAATCCTTAACGCAGCGATAACACCATACATAAATCTACAACAGTAGAAATTATTAGGGATTATTAATCAGTACAACGCCAACAACGGCGGCGATAGATCTACAACAGTAGAAATTATTAGGGATTATTAATCTGCCAACAATAAAGGGCGAAATTGACTAATCTACAACAGTAGAAATTATTAGGGATTATTAATCAAAAATTTATAAATTAAACTTTGAGGAATCTACAACAGTAGAAATTATTAGGGATTATTAATCCTTGTTCTTTTTAATAATGCAATTTTATCTACAACAGTAGAAATTATTAGGGATTATTAATCCCTTGGATTGTTATAATTCACAAATTTGCCTTTGGCAATTTGTCAGATATTAATAAAAAATATAAGTTTATAGACTAATAATCCCTTTCAATTGATAATTATACCATATTCAGACCGAGGTTTGCAATTTTATTTTACAATTAGCAAATCAGAATCCTCATTTCTTGCATATCCGTACTTTTCGATTTTACAAGAATTGCTGAGATTAAAAATATATACACTGTCAGTTTGGTCAAATTGTTTTAACCATTTATTATTTAAATCTGTAACAATGTTATTTAATATACGCTCACTGTTATCAATTTCATACACGGAATATTGGAGCATGTGCCCAAACTTTTTGATATATTTATTGAATTTTGCTCTTTTTTTATCATTGCTTATGTCATAACTAATAATAATCAATTCAGTCACCTATTTCAAATATGGGGAATTTTTCCGGAGGAAGTTCTTTCATAAATGCACGATAATATGATTGAATATAAGCAAATATACCTTCTTTATTGTCAAGCAAAGGCTTCATAAGAATTTTAACATAATCAGCAGATTTATCCCATTTGAGTCGATACTGATGATTTATGATAATAAAATCTTCTTCTTTTATTTGCTTTAAGTTTATGGCTTTTTTTACTTCGTGGTCAATCAATACTCTAAAAGGTTCAACAATATCGCAAACTAAAGATTTTCTCATATAAAACTGTGTGTGCATTATTCCGCAATAATTATCAAAGCCATAGCTTGACAACAAGGAATCAATAAAAGTGAACAATATTGTATAGCCGATGTCCAGTGTTGAATTTACATAATCTCTTTTTATACGAGGCTGTCTTCCTTGCCACAACACATTATTAAAGTGGCTCTTGAAATAAATCTTTGATGCAAGACCTTCATATGCCATCAATTCATTTATGCTACAAGCGGTAGGAATTTTTTTAATATATTCGGATATTTTTATAATCGCTTCTTTAATAAAATCATTTTTGTTTCTTACTGATTTTAGTTCTGACAATTGATTGCTCATCTTGTTCGATACTATAATCTTGGCTATCCCTATATCCGAGTAATTATACTGCTTTTTATGAAGTAAAGTATTGCCTTCTTTTTGAGCACCGATAATTGAATACAGTCTAAAACCGGGCGTCATCAGCGCAATATAAAATCCGAATTTTTGAGCTTTTTGAATTAATGCAGAAGTAATGCTTGTATGCCCTATGGCAAAAACAATAAACAGCCTGTAACAGGTACATTGAAATTTTACCTTTCCAAAACTGTCTTTTACAACAAGATTATCATTGCTGAATGCAAGCTTTTCTCCCTCGTTAAATAAAACAAAAACAATCTGTTTTTTACTGAAGTCAGGTGCTGTAAACATCATTACTCCTCTTTCAAACAAGAAAAACTACATAGCGGTTCATATATACATCTTTGACATTTGTTTATGTTGCTTTGCTTAAAATCTCTAAATGAAAAATTGTTAATTTCTGATATTATACGCTCGAATTCTTCAAACATTATTTTATCTTCTTCCGGCTTTGATACAGTATGAACTTTGTTGTCGTCCATACTGTAAAGACGCAACTCATTAACTTTATATCCCATTTCAATCAACGAGAAATATTGTGCATAAATCTGAAAAATATATCCGTCATAAACGGTTTTGATTTTCTTTTTTCTTTCGGTTAAAATACCTGTTTTTTCGTTAAAAACATCAATTTTTCCAAACAAATTATATTTCTCGCAATACACGCTCACGCCCTGCAACACACTCTTTTCGGTTGAGTATGTTGCAGAGTCTGAATGTTTATGAGCATTTGTTCCGTTTAATTGAAATGAATCCTGAACCATAATGTTTTCTTCTGTTTCAAGTGAATGAAAAAATATTGAAACAGGGCAGAATATAAAATCATTTAATTGAGATATAGCTAAAGGCTGTTCGCTCATTTTTGCGTGTATTCAAGCCATTCGGCATTAGTTATACTAAGTTTAGCTTTATTAAGCATATCATCCGGAGTGTCTTTTAATACATTTATTGCCCAAAGTGCTTTTCTTGCAATGTTATATGCACCGTTGGCATCGGCATCGCAAGGCAAAGCGGCATTTGTACCTTTATAATTACGACTGTCATAGAACTCACCGTTTTCATTTGCAACAGGGGAGATGAGGTAGTCGTCTTCCGGTAATGTGCTGCCGGTAATACTGTTTCTCATTTGAAGTGTTAATGAAAGAAGTTTTATCAATCGCTTGTAAAAATCACGCTTGTAAAAATCAGCATTGGAAATGCTTAAAATAGAACTTTTAAGATTACCTTTATAATCAATGCCGAATTCGTTAAACAATGATTTGAATTCATCGGTAAGAACAATTTGCTTATTGTCCCACATATTATTCTTTTCTTTGTTTCGGAAGGTTAAAATCCTGCTTGAATTAGTGCAAACAGTCCAAGATTTTTTGAAATCCGAATTGCATCTCGGGAATTTGCTGTAATCAATATAGAACTCAAACATATCGGTATTTGCGTTATATTTGATATCATCAATTGTTTCGAATAACTTTTGCGCTTCCTGCACACTTGTGTATTTTGGCTTCAAAAGATTAACGAAACCTGTTGCCGGGTCTATTTTACTTGTATCCCAAGCAGGAACATAAAAGATGATACCGTTTTGCTTAGCCTTATTTACTCCGTCAAATTTATTCGTAAGCTGATATGCTCTTAAAAGTCCGCCGTCTTCTGTTGGATCTGCCTTTTTATCAATTAGCAAATTGAGTTTTGAAATAAGCATATTTTCAAATTTTTGATAAACTTGTTTTTCAACCGGGAATCTGCCACGCTTAAAGCCGAAGTTCAAGTCCTCCATTGCAATAACAGCGTCATATTTAACAACTAATTCACAAATCTTGTGAATAACCTGGCTGATATAGCCTTCTTTGAGTTCCTTTATATTTTCAACAGAGGTCCAATTTTTTCTTGCCTTATCTCTTTCCTTTTCTTTTGTGTCCAAAAGCTTTTGATAATCAACTCTGTGTCCGTTATCACTGATTATTTCATTAAGCGACATTTGCTCAACGATTTTACCGTTTGAATTGATGACGCTTATATAAATCAGGTTTCTCTCGCCACGGTCGATTCCGATAACATAATTATCATCTTTATATTTAACCGCCTTGCGAACATCATTATTCAAAAATTCCTGACCGTGTGCCTTGAAGTTGATTGTAATAGGCACGTGAAGTGAAAATTGCCTTTTGGTAAATCTCTTGTCTTTTACAATATCATACTTAAAAACGCTTTCTTTTTTCTCATTATCAGGGTTTTTATTTTCTATCGGTTGATTAGCATAGTGAGTTATTTTCTCTTTATTACCGATACTTGCTTCACGGTAGAACATTTCGGCTTCACCGTTGAGTTTGTAAACTATATTTGATAAGTTCTTTTCATCAAAAAGCATTTTGAAATACAAAGTATGTAAATTCGGAGTTCCTTTGCTGTACTTTGAAAAGTCTTTATTGTAGATTTGGAAAAGATAGATATATCCGTTGTCTACAAGTTCATCAACATAGTTTTTTGATATTTTATTAAAACTTACAGAATAACCCTGATCCGAAATCTCTCGATAAAATTCACTGATATCGTTATAGTTTTCGGTAGGAGAAAACTTAAATCCGAATTGTGACCAATCATCATGCTTTTCAATAGATTCCTTAAAATAATCTATAAATTCATGACATTCGGATTTGTTAAATGTTGCTCCTTTTTTGAAACTTTCTCTTTTGCGAATGTCAAGTATTCTGTCTGACGGTTGGAATTTATCAATGTTTTTAGTGGCAAAGAAAACCTTTGGCAACATTTTATTGGGACCCGGTAAAAGCTTATATTCCATTTTTTCGTAATAATCTTCGCCTTCAGAGGTTATCTCA
The DNA here is from genome assembly GCA_052272245.1 of Eubacterium sp. GTDB lineage: Bacteria > Bacillota > Clostridia > Oscillospirales > Acutalibacteraceae > Eubacterium_R. The sequence continues at coordinate 4,877 of DAVZKM010000009.1, read as the reverse complement.
GGTGCATCAACAAAAGCCTTACTGCGTGATTTGTCCATAACGGCAAGATAGTAAAAACCATCTTTATGTAGAAGAACAGTTCTGTAAGCGCTTTCTTTGTTTTTATCCCATCCGCCAAGAAGTTGAGGATTGTCAAAATTCAATTTTATTTTATCCTTAGAATAAGGCTTTTTAGTAATGTAATTTCTAACTTTATCGTAAAGCCTGTCGATATCTGCTACCGAGTCATAAAGCGAAGTAAATTTGCCGTAAAAAAGTTCATCCTTGTTTTCTTCTTTACCTGTTCCGTTTAATGGTTTTACAAGCTGTTGAAAATCCTTTATTGCGTCAAGCAGGTTTTTAATTAATTCGGTTGCTTTTTCATTTTTTGAAAGTCTTTTATCGTAGTTTTTTTCATAATCGGAATTCAGCAATTCCTGTGCCTGCAAATAAGCTTCTTTTATTTTACTGTTACATTCATTGATTGAGGAAATATACCAATCGGTTATTTCGTTGCCGTTTTCGTTACCAAGGTCTTGAAGTTCAAAGAGAGAAAAGCTTTTTATTGCTTTATATACCTTGTCTCGTTTTTCAATATATTTATCAATTTTTGTTTTGCTTGTTACAGGATACAATGCCTCGTATTTCTTATTCCAAGCTGAGCGTAATACATTCCATGAGTTAAATGCACCGTTTGAAATATCAGTAACGGACACACCTGATTTTACAAATATTCCATTAGCATTATAAGTGTTTAATGATTGCAAAAGCTCTGTCAGCAAATCAATATAGCCAATGTGACCGGTATAATAATCATCAATCGCAAGCAACACTTCATTGTCCGAATTGAATTTCTCGGGAATGAACGACACGCTGCCTTTTTCACTCAAAATTTGTTTATATAAAGGCTTCATCAATGGCAATCTTTTTGATTTATCAACTTTTGCAACCTGTTGGTTATAAAGATTTATGCATTCATTAAGACCTTGGATTTTTGTTCCGTCAGAGCATGTGTATCCGCCTATCATAGAATTATAAACATCAATGCCCGATTGTGCTAAAACAAATTCAAAATAATCAACAGAAAAAATATTTTCAATATTTATGCCGAATATATTATATAAATCCGTGTTTAGCTTTGTGATAGTTTCATCAGAAAGATTATCAAATACTTTTTGAAAACTTTTTACATTATCTAAAAAGCGTGGCAGGTTGTCATTTATGCAACGATAAGCAATTGCAGTTGATTTTTCATCACTTGAATACATGTTTTCTCTATTAGTATTAAAGCCTTTGAAATATGTTGTAAAGCTTCTAAAGCACTCAACTGTTTCTCTTTCATCTTCATCAGTTAAAAAAGCCGGTAAATCTTCACATATAAGTTCTTTTCCAAACAACCTTTTATAGGTTGCATTTGATTTGAGTTGTTTTGATATTTGCTTGCGCATATCATTTTCTAATGATTCCATAGACTTTGCATCGGAATCGTCTTTGTTGCTTTTCCAATATAAATTTGCATATTCATTAACTTTTTCAATTCTTGCTTTGCTCAATACGGATTCAATATATTCTTTGTGAAAGCGATCAATATAGCCTTTGACCTTTTCGTAATTTTCTGCTCTTTGTTTATCCTTTTCAAGCAAAAGATTTTTATTAAAATTATTTTCTGTTTCCCCAATGGGAATTAAAGAGAATCTTAAAGTTTTGGATAATGGATAACGATTTATAAATTGTTCTTTCATCTTTTTTCTCCTTGCGTTTTTATTTTATAATATCATTCTCTTATTCTCCGGTCAATTAAATTTGATTGTTGAACATTTATGGTACGCTTTTTGGTACACCTTTGTTTTAGTATTGGATGTTGAACGGTTTTGATTGCTTTGGCGATTTCTCTGATTGCTGATAAAGCTTATGCCTCGATTATTTTTTCTTGTAAGTTCGCTTCTTTTTGTCTTGTGAAAAAGAAAAAACGAGCCGAGAGGGTGTTCCTCTTGGCTCGTTTTTGTGGATTTCGTTATAATATTTTTGGCAAGTGCTTATATAATGATTTTTCATATAAAGTCATAGGTGCAAATAACTCTTGAAAATTCTTGATAATTGGTGCAAATTATGATGCACAATTAAAACGGCGTTGGAGGTTTGTTTCTCCAACGCCGTTTTTGTGATAATTAAATTGTGGTGCTTAATGTTGATTAAAAATCAATTTCATATTCTAAATAACGCCTTGCTTCGTTTTTTGATTCACTTTGTACAGTGGTATTCCCTGCAAAGCGCATTCCTCTTAAAATTGCATCAATTTTTATTGCGTCATTTTCTTTTAAACCTGAAGAATTGCTCAATTTAATCATAAGTTTTTGATGAGTTAATGCGGAATCTTCATTTAATCTCATAGTGATTAGATTTTGTATACTTGGATCTCTAAGCAAATATTTTAATGTTGGTTTTATCGGCGCTTTGCCCGGAAAATCATTCTCTGCAGCTATTTCTATTTTAGAATACTTTTCAGTTTCTTTATTACTTGTAATATCTAAAGAATCCGCGCTTGTGATTTTTCCGTGAGCATTAATTTTTCTGTCAGAGTATGATGACTTTTCTTCAACAAAAGTCACTTTGAAATGCTTTGCTCCGAGGTCCTGAGCTATTCTTTGTAATTCGCTGATTCTTTCTGCTTTAAGATAATTAAAATAATCATCAAGTGCTATATATCTGTCCCTATCACTCGGGTCAACATAATAGAACTCGCTTCTGCTGTCGGGATAAAACGACAATCCAAAAAAATCTATGCTGTCTCTAAAAATATTTAACAAGCAAATTCCTTTTGTGGATGTAAAATATCCTATTGATCCCTTGCAAACTTCACTTTCAGAACGCTTTTTATCTCGGTCAGCAACCCTTATAAACTTTTGAATTAAGAAATCACCATCATCTATATCGGCAGGGAAGATAGGCTGTAATTTTTTTATTTCTATTTCTTTGGCTTTTTCGTCAATGTTTGTTTTTATGGTATTTGTGACTTTAATTATATCTTCTTTATCAAATTTTCCGTCATCATTTTGATCGGCGATTTTGGTTAATGATTTTTTTGCTTTATTTATAATATTTATTGCTTTTTGCTTATTCTCTTTATTTATTTCTTTAAGATCAATTTTCTGTTCTTTCATAGCGATTTATCCTCCTTTTATCATAGTAACATAATTGGCTTTTATATACAACATTTTCTTTTCAGCCGATATTATAACAAACAACCCTCTGCTCTATCTTAAAGCAGAGGGCATAAATTATTTTTTATAGATATTATCGTATTTGGATTTTATATCTTCTTTTCCGTCGTATAATTCTTCCCAAACATCTTGATAAAAATCATACAAATCGGAATATGCATCTTCGTAAGTGTCATACATATTTGAGTATGCATCTTCGTAGGCATCATACATATCACTGTACGATGAGGAAACTTCATCGTAGCTTGCTTCATCGTAAGCTTTTGTAACTATACCGTCAAGCTCTTTAAATGCTGATTCATACATTCGATTCCAGGCTTTGTAGTAATCTTCGGTTTCTCGTTGCCATATTTTGTAGCCGTCTTCCATACTTCTTGTCCAAGTGGTATAGTCGCTTTTGTTATCAGCTACATTTTTGTAGTATGAATAGCAGTACTGTGATACCGTAACATAATAGTTTTTTGCTTCGCTTTCGCAGAAAGAATACCATTCATTAACTTTTTCAGCGTTCTTTTTGTAGCCGTTGTATGTACCGTCTATGTCGTTTGACAATTCTGTGTACTTATCCTGTATATTTTTGATTGATTTTTCCGATTCGGATTTTAATTTTTCTTGAAATTCGGAATTGTCATTTAATGAAACGCTATTGTTTGCAGTCGTTTCCTGAACAGTGGATGAAATTGCCGATTGCGTATCATTTTTGCTGCTTCCTTTTTTGCCGGTCAATGCAACCGCAGTAACAATTAATGCAATTATTACAACAATGCTTATAATAATCACGGGGATTATCCACTTCTTGCCGTCTGATTTGTTTTTTAGCTTGTATCCGCAATGCGGACAGATTTTTGTAGAATCGGAAATTTCTTTGCCACATTCCGGGCAGTTAATTAATGCCATAGTATTTTACTCCTCTTTTAGTTTTTTGTTTGCTTTTTGGAAATATAGAATTAAATTTCACCCCGCTTTGTCTTTGTGCTCTTTAATCATTTTTCTGATCCATTTTTCACTGTATCCGTATTTTGTGGCAAGTTGACGAATGTTTTTACCGTCATATTCTGCCACAATTCTTGATGCGATAAATTCTGTTGTGAAAAAGTTCACCGGAAAAGTGATTTGCTGACCTCGGTATGTAGAATATATCGTTATTGCCGCCTCAATGCCAAGCGTGTTGGCTATTTCGTTATACACACCGTTTAAGTATTCGCTTTCAATTTCATTTGGGTTCATATTTATATAAACCTCTTTCATCTTTACTGCCTCCTATTATGCTTTATCTGTTTGGATTTGTATAGAGCGACAGTTCATAGGAACATTTCCTTGTAAAGTTCCTTAACCTTGATTTTCGCTCATAATAGGACTTGTAAATTTTGCGAGGCAAAATAAAAACACCACCTGACATCAGATGGTGTTCATTGTATTTATTATTTGTAATTTTTGTTGTGAATGGAGATTTATACCGCTATGCAAAATTCGTATGTAATCGGCTGAAGTTGGTTATTTTTAGCCCAATTTGTACGCTGAAAATGCACAGTTCGTACAGGACACATTACATTGACCATCTGACCGCCGACTGAGCCTGCCTGCTTAGAGGTAAGGTCACCGTTGTAGCCTTGTTTAAGGTTAACACCAACCTCTGAAGCGGCTTCCATCTTGAAGCGGTTGAGAGCTTCCTTTGCC
>DAVZKM010000008.1:0-25238 GCA_052272245.1 Eubacterium sp. | reverse complement strand
CCGCCTTCATTCTCTGCAACCCTCACAATGCGTCTCGGTCAATACCCCTGCACTCTTAACCCGAAGTCAAAATCATATGAGCTTTACGGCGCATCGATGATTTATGAAAGACACAGGCACAGATATGAGGTCAACAACGATTACAGAAACGACCTTTTGAGCGGCGGAATGATTTTTGCCGGAACATCACCTGACAACCACATTGTTGAAATGGTTGAAATTCCGGAGCACCCATGGTTTGTTGCCTGCCAATTCCATCCCGAATTTAAGTCGAGGCCAAACAAACCACATCCTCTTTTCCGTGGATTTGTTACGGCAGCGGCAAAGCACAAAGAAAGTAAATAAGATTAAGATAATTTAAAGAGAAACGTTAATAAACAAGTCCGTAAAAAACGGACAACAGAAAATCATAACCACCCGTCAATGATATGCGGGTGGTTATTTGTTTCGCTCCTTTTTTGTACCGTTTGCACAATCCGGGGCAGTTCATAATTTGACGCTTCTCCTTTTTGTTTTTCTTAATAACTAATATCTTTTATCGCCATTGCATATATATTAGCGGTGATAAAATGAAGTTTATTAAAAATAAAAAAACAGAAAAAGAAAACAAAAGTCCGCTTGACTATTACTTCGGCAAGCCGAGAGTTGAAATGGCAGGGAGCGAATGTCTTGTTGACGGGCTTGAAAAAATAATAGAATATTCAAACACAAAAATCACCGTGTCGCTCGGAAGTCAGGAAATTACTTTTTGGGGCGACAACTTGAAAATAAATTCTTTTACACGTGAGGGCGCCGTGGTGCAGGGCAATATAACGTCAATGGAGTTTTCATCTTGATTAAGCTTTTTCGTTTTCTTTTGGGATATGTTGAATTTGAGTTTATAAACGGTTTTAGCGAAGGTTTCATAAACGAATGTTTTGAAAAGGAAATACTTATTCAAAATATTACGCTTTGCGAAAACGGTTTTAATGCAATTTGCAGAATAAGCACATATAAAAAGCTGCACAAAATCGCACTTAAAAACGGCGGCAGGGTGAAAATTTTAAAAAAGCACGGCTTACCGTTTTTTCTCTCACCGCTAAATGAACGAACAGGGTTTATTTTGGGCGCTGTTTTATTTGTTTTTATTCTCTCGTTTTTAAGCTCGTTTATCTGGAATGTAGAAATAAAAGGGTGCGACACTCTCAGCGAAGCCACAATTTCAACTTATCTTGAAAATCATAAATTCAAAAGCGGAGTTATGTGGGGCGCAGTTGACAGAAAATCGATTGCGTGGGATATGATGAGCGATTTTGACGATATTGCGTGGGTACATATCAACAGAAAAGGGACAACCGCAGTAGTTGAGATTAACGAAACAAGAAAAGAAACAGACGATATTGACGAATACAGCCTAAAGGGAATTAAAGCAATAAGAAAGAAAATAAACGTTACCGCACAAAGGCAGCAAAGCAAATTAAGCGTTAAGCAGACAAAAAATTATTATACGCTCCGCTTTTTCTCGCTTGACATTCCCCTTTATTTTAAAATAAAAAAAGGCGATTTTGAGCAAACAAGCGATAAATATTTAAAAATCAAGAGAAAGACGCTCCCGATAGGATATAAAATTACAAGCGAACAGGCAATAAACGCTGTTAAATACGATTTAACAAACGACGAAATGGTGAGCCTTGCAAGAAAAAAGCTCTCAATCGAGGCTGAAAGAGAGCTTGACGGGTATGAAATTGTGAACGCCGATACCGAATATCAAATCAAAAACGACCAATGCGTTATGACGGGATATTATATTGTCAGGTATGAGGATGATTAAAAAATTATAATAAACATACTTCGATAAAGTGAAATCAAATGCAGAACTTATGGTTGCCTATTGTTTTGATTACCTGACGGGAATGCATAAAGGCGTCAGACGTTTTGGAGGCATTGAAATAATAGACTGCGCCGCCCGACGGGTCCCAGCCGTTTAAAGCGTCAATTGCAGCTCTTTTGGAGGAGTCGGCAACGGCGGCGTACCAGTTTGAATCATTAACGCAGGAAAAAGCGCCCTTTTGATATACTACTGCGCTTATTGAATCGGGAAATGACGGGTGCTTCACTCGATTTAAAATAACTGCGCCGACTGCTACCTGCCCTTCATATGATTCTCCCCTTGCCTCGGCGCTTATTACCTTTGCCAAAAGCTCCACGTCGGAATTTGAATATTCGGTATTATTTGAGGACGAGCCGCTTGAAAGGCCGAGATAAAGAAGCGTTGTTTTGCCGCAAATTCCGTCAGCTGTAATACCGCAGCTTTTTTGAAATGCTTTTACTGCGCTTTTAGTATTATTTCCGTAAATGCCGTCAACCGAACCGCCGTAAAAACCGAGAGAGGAAAGTTTTTTTTGAATATTCTTTACCTCTTCACCGCTTGAGCCGAGCTTTGACACAACATATTGGCTGTTTTGGGTATAATCGTAAATTTTATAAACCGAAAAACCTATAAACGAGCCTGTTACGATAATTGCGACAATCGCAACTGCAATAATAAAATTACGAAATGCTTTATATACTGTCATATTGTTTCTCTCCTATACTAATAATGAAATAACATATGTTATTCCGCACCCTGCCATGGTGAAAAGCAACGACAAAAGCGCTGTTTTAATAATCTGCTTTTTTGTAAGCTTCAGCCTCGGCGGCTTTTGTTTTAATGCAGCGACCGCTTCAGCCTCTTTTTGCAGTTTTTTTCTGTCTGTAGACTGATGTTCGGGCTTAACAAAAAATATTATTTTGTCAAAATACGGATTATCTGTATTTGTAACCTCTAAAATTTGCTTGCTTACACCCTTAATCATCTTTTTTCTCATTGCCTTTCGCTCAAAATTTATACAATTAGTGTAGGAAAAAGATGTGGCAAATATACTAAAAAGTTTTTGTCGAATTTTGTTAATTCTTATAAAATTTTTTACTTGACAAGCTTTTAATATAACCAAAAGTATATTTAACCTTACAATTAAACCGTTGTGGAAAACTCTGTGGAAAATGTTAAAAACTATGGCGAAAAGTACGCTGTTTGGGGACTTTTCACTGTTGAAAACTCGTTTTAATGTTAAAAATTATGAGTTTTCATAACTTTACACATAGTTTTCAACATTTTTGAAAGTTCAATATTAAACTAATATTTTTGTGTAATTTGCTATTTTTAACTTTCACTCTTGACAAAAAAATGTTATACTCTAAGTACGCATTTGTTACAAAAATAATACAATTTTTCAAAATAGGTTGACAAGAGGACATTATGGAAATTGAAATCAAAAACGATGATATAATTTTACACGGTGTAAAATGCCTTGACCTTGAATTAACACTCGACTGCGGTCAGGCTTTTCGCTGGGTCAAGGAAAAAGACGGAAGCTTCAGCGGCGTTGCAAGCGGTGTTTATCTCAATATAAGCAAAATCGGCGAAGATACTTTTTTGTTAAAGGACACAAGCAAAAACGATTTTGAAAATATTTGGAGAAAATATTTTGATTTTGACAGGGATTATGTTAAAATATGCGAAACGCTGAAAGAAGATAAGCTTTTAGCCTCAACAATTGACGAATATTACGGAATAAGAATACTTAACCAAGACAGTTGGGAGGCGCTTTGCTCATTTGTTATAAGCCAGCAGAATAATATCAAGAGAATTAAAGGTATTATAGAAAAACTTTGCGAAAGATATGGGCAGGAAGTTAAAAAAGGATTTTATTCTTTTCCGAGTGCGGTGAGGCTTTCTGAGCTTTCGGTTGAGGATTTTGAAGAACTCGGAACGGGATATAGGGCAAAATACCTCGAAAAACTTGCAAAAGGCGTTGCAAGCGGAGAAATTGACCTTGAAAAAATAAAGAGCTTACCGCTTGAAAAGGCAAGGAAAGAGCTCTTAAACATTTACGGTGTAGGCATTAAGGTTGCAAACTGCGCACTTCTTTTCGGCTTCGGCTTTTACGACGCATTCCCTGTTGACGTTTGGATGAAAAGGGTTATGGAATATTACCCCGACGGCTTGCCGAAATGCTTTGACGGTATCGGAGGAATAGCCCAGCAATATCTGTTTCATTGGGCAAGGAATAATTTATAAATTATCGCTATGCCGAAAATTTATTTAAGTATATAATTATAAAAGGAAATTAAATTATGCAAAAGCTTTTTATAGATTTTGAGCCTGACGGTCAAGTTACATTAAATGAGGAGCAATCACGCCACATTGCAAAATCGCTTAGAATGAGAAAAGGCGATATGCTCACGCTTACGAGCGGCAACGGCAACGACTATGGCTGTATAATAGAAAACACAAACGGCGGCCTTGTTACCCTATCGGTTTGCTACAAACAGGCAAACAACAGCGAACCGAGCGTTAAGGTTACGCTTTATCAAGGCGTGCCGAAATTAAGCAAACTTGAGGACGTTATTCAAAAATGCACCGAACTCGGAATATCGGCAATTTGCCCGACTCTTACCAACAGAAGTGTAAGCAGACCTGACGAAAAAAGCGCAAAAAAGAAAAAGCAGAGATATGAAAAAATTGCACTTGAGGCGGCTCAGCAAAGCGGACGTGGAATTGTGCCGGAAATTATGGATATGACTTCGCTTGAAAAAGCGGTAAAAAACGATGACAGCGAGCTGAAAATCCTATTTTATGAGGGCGGCGGAGAAAGCCTGAAATCTATGATAAGCCACGACGTCAAAAGCATTTCGATATATATCGGTCCGGAGGGCGGATTTGAGGAAAAAGAGGTTGAGCTGATTAAATCCGCAGGCGGAAAAATTGCTTCCTTAGGACCCCGTATTTTAAGAACGCAGACGGCGCCGGTTGCCGCACTTACCGCAATTATGTTGTTGAGCAACAACTTAGAATAATTACAAATAATATATTGTTTGACATTATTCCCTTTTTATTATAGAATACTTTGCAAGGAAGTGAAAATAATGAAACAATCATTTATTTGTCCGTGCTTTAACGAGGAAAAAAATGTTATTCCGTTTGCAAAGGCGGTGCTTGACGCTTTTCCGAATACCAAAGATTACGAGCTTGTATTTATTAACGACGGCAGCCGTGACAACACGATAGGCTCACTTAAAAAATTAAAAAAAGAAAGTACGCAAAATATTAAAATAGTTAATTTTTCAAGAAATTTCGGCAAAGAGTCCGCTATGTATGCAGGGCTTCAAAACTGCAAGGGCGAATATATCACGATTATTGATACGGATTTGCAACAAAGCCCGGATATAGTAAAGGAAATGGTTAATATTTTAGAAAGCGATGATGATATCGACTGCGTTTGTGCCTGCCAGGAAAACAGGCACGAAAGTTCATTTTCTAAATTTTGCAAAAAAAACTTTTACAAGCTTGCCGACAAGTTTACCGAAACGCACTTTGTTGACGGTGCAAGCGATTTCAGAACTTTTCGCAGCAGGGTTAAGGACGCCATTCTTTCAATGGGAGAATATTATCGCTTCAGCAAAGGCATTTTCAGTTGGGTAGGATTTAACACAAAATACATACCTTACGTTGCAGAGGAAAGAAAAAGCGGAAAAAGCAGTTTTAATTTTTCCAAGCTTTTAAAATACGGTCTTGACGGAATAGTCGCTTTTTCAACAATGCCGCTTAAAATTTCCGGATATATCGGCGGACTGACGGTATTTTTAAGCCTCGTTTATGCAATCGTTACCGTTATAAGAAAGCTTGTAAGCAATATTAATGTTGACGGCTTTACTCAGCTTGTAATTCTCATTTCTTTTTTGGGCGGTATTCAGCTTTTCACAATAGGAATTATGGGCGAATATCTTGCCAAAAATTATATTGAAACAAAAAAACGACCGATTTATATTGCACGTGAAATCATTGATTATGATGAAAATGAGCAAATATAGACTAAATTGATTATTTGTTCACATATTTTTATTGATATTTATTTTTAAATGTTGTATAATAACTGCGTTAAGTGGTCAGGTATTAACTGCGCCGCTAACTAATTTTTCAAGTATGTAAGGAGATTTTTAAAATGCCATTAGTTACTACTACTGAAATGTTTAAAAAGGCATACGAGGGCGGCTATGCCATCGGTGCTTTCAACGTAAACAATATGGAAATTGTTCAGGGTATTACCCGTGCTGCAAAGAAGCTTAACGCTCCTGTTATTCTTCAGTGCTCAGCAGGTGCAAGAAAGTATGCATCTCACGAATACCTTGTTGCTATGGTAAAGGCTGCAGCTGAGGAAACAGGTCTTCCAATCGCTCTTCACCTTGACCACGGCCCTGATTTTGAAACCTGCAAGGATTGTATTGACGGCGGCTTCACTTCTGTTATGATTGACGGTTCTTCTCTTCCTTATGAGGAAAATGTCGCTCTTACAAAGAAGGTTGTTGAATATGCTCACGCTCACGGCGTAGTTGTTGAAGGCGAGCTCGGCACATTGGCAGGCGTTGAGGATGACGTTAAGGTTGACGCTGATAACGCATCTTACACAAGGCCTGAAGAAGTTTATGATTTCGTAACAAGAACAGGCGTTGATTCACTTGCTATTGCTATCGGCACAAGCCACGGCGCATACAAGTTTAAGCCGGGTCAAAAGCCGCAGCTTCGTTTTGATATTCTTGAAGAAGTTGGAAAGAAGCTTCCGGGATTCCCAATCGTTCTTCACGGTGCGTCATCTGTAAACCAAGACCATATCAAGATTATTAACAAGTTTGGCGGTGAAATGCCTGATGCAATCGGTATTCCTGAGGATATGCTTCGTCAGGCTGCTTCTATGGCTGTTTGCAAAATTAATGTTGACTCTGATATTCGTATTGCAATGACAGCAGCTATCAGAGAGCATTTTGCAGAAAATCCGACTCACTTTGACCCACGTCAGTATCTCACCCCTGCAAGAAACCTTATTGAAGAGGTTGTTGCTCACAAGATTGACGTAGTATTCGGTTCAACAGGTCACGCAAACGACTGATAATTGAGTATAATTAAATAAAACGTAAAAGCCAAGGGATATTTTTCCCTTGGCTTTCTTTCTGCCCTTACATAAATGAAGCTACGGTATCGACGAAATCAACTACCTTCTCGCCTGCTTTTTTCATTGTTTTTTTGGCTGAAAAGCTGTTTGTTTTCATACCGCCCATAATTGCTGCCGCAGAGCAAACGGCAAGCGTTGCACCCATAATTTTCATCATATTTGATGTGTCTTTTTTATTCATCTCTTTACCTCCTTGCACATATCGTGCAATAATATTGTTTGCAAAAAACAAATATTATAAAGCAAAGAAATTTTGCTATTAAATTTTAATTTTTCCAAAAAAATAAAGGCCGACACAAATAATTGTATCTGCCTTTATTATATGTTAATCTTCGAGCTTTTTAACTTTTTGATTTTCGATTTTTTCTCTCAAAGCGCCAAATCTGTAGCCCATAAATCTTCCGTCGGGATACATTTCACAAAGAGGTTCTAAAACAAAAAGTCTGTTTTTATACTGAGGATGAGGAATAGTAAGATCAGGCGACTGAATTACCATATTTTCAACAAATATAATATCAATATCGATAATTCTCGGGCCGTCCTTAATTGTACGTACTCTTCCGAAACCTGCTTCAATTCCCAAAACAGCGCCAATCATTTCAAAAGGATTGAAAATACTTTGAACCTCAAGGCAGATATTATAAAAATCATCCTGATCTTCATAACCTACAGGCTGAGTTTCATAAATTGAGCTTTTAATCAAAGTTCTCGTTTTAGGCAATGTTTCAATAGCGGCAATTGCCCTTTCAATATTTTCTTTCTTGTCTCCGATATTACTGCCTATACTAATAACATATCTCATTAGCGTTCCCTCTCAATCTTTACTCCAACATAGGAGAAATTTGCTTTCATCGGTGCCTCAGGTTTTTTAAGCGTTAATTTAACCTTGGCAACATCCCGATATTCTTCTAAAATTGCCTCTGCCGTGATTTGAGCCGCTTTTTCAAGCAGGTTGTACTTCTCGGCAGTAAAGACCCTTGTTACCGTCTTAATGACCTTTGCATAGCTTACAGTGTCATCTACATTATCACTGTAACACGCTTTAATCATATTTACGGATAAGTCAATATCAAAAATAAAATTCTGACCGTTGACCTTTTCTTCTTCATTGACTCCGTGATAGGCAAATATTTTTAAATCACGGATTAAAATTTTGTCCATATCCAAGCCTCTTTTTTTATTTTACGTAAGCGTCACGCAATGCCTGCGCCATAAATATTCCCTGCTTTTCGTGTAAAACGTCATGCAAACGAATAATATCAACACCCTGCATTATCGCAACGGTGTCTGCGGCAATATTTCCGTATGTACGCTGCTTTGGCTCGCTTTGCCTGCTGCCTTCACCGATAACCCTTTTTCGTGATGTTCCGAGCAAAAGCGGAAAGGCTTTAATCCTATAATAATCTATTTTTGTCAAAAGTTCAAGATTTTCTTTATAATTTTTTCCAAAACCTATGCCCATATCTAAACAAATTTGAGATTTTTCTATATTTAAGCGCTTACATTCTGCCAAAGACGCCTCAAAAAAGTTTTTAACATCCTCAGCTGAACCTGCGCCGTTGTGCATAATTACCCAGCCTGCACCGCTTTCTTTAATTATTTTTGCCATATCGGGATTAATTACACCGCTCACGTCATTAATTATGTCTGCGCCGAGTAAAAGCGATTTTTCGGCAACATAGGGATAATATGTATCAATCGAAACAGGAACGCTTATTTTGCCGTTTAATGCCTTTAAAACGGGCTCAAGCCTTTCCCATTCCTCTTTATCCGAAACAGGAATATGACCCGGTCTGGTGGATTGTGCGCCGATATCTATTATATCTGCACCGTCCTCAATAAGCTTGAGGGCACATTCAACGGCATCATCCGGAGAAAAATGGTCGCCGCCGTCTGAAAAGCTGTCAGGCGTAACGTTTACAATACCCATTATCAATACATCTTTGCCGTATTCTATTTTTTTATTTTTACATTTCCAAATCATAATTTACACTTTCGTATTATAAAAAGAGATTTTAAGTTTATTTAAGAAGAGATAAAACTTCCGCTCTTGTTTTGGCGTCGGTACGCATAATGCCCCTGAGCGCCGAGGTTTGAGTTTTTGAGCCTGCGGCACGTGCACCTCTCATAGTCATACACATATGCTCTGCCTCCATAATTACGGCGACGCCTTTTGGCTGAAGATTATCATTAAGAAAATCTGCAATATCGCTTGTGAGCCTTTCCTGTACCTGCGGCTTTTTTGCAAAATTATCAACAATTCTTGCAAGCTTTGAAAGACCGATAATTTTATTGTCGCTCGGAATATAGCCTATATGCGCTTTGCCGAAAAAAGGAAGCAAATGATGCTCGCACATTGAATAAAAAGGAATATCCTTTACTATTACCATTTCATCGTTTGATTGCTCATTAAAAAGCTTGATATGCTGTTTTGGGTCCTCCGTCAAGCCGGCAAAAATTTCCTCATACATATTTGCAACTCTTTTAGGCGTTTCAACCAAACCCTCACGGTCCGGGTCCTCGCCTACGGCAATAAGAATTTCCCTGACTGCATTTTGTATTCTTTCTTTATCCATAATGTTTTCCTCTTACTTCACAAAATAACCCTTTGCGTTTTGGAGGGTATCCTTTGTGATTTTATTTTTCTTATATTTAATCTCTGCACCAAAAACGCTGATACCGTTTTGACTGTTGCAAAGCACGGTTATGCAGTCATCTGCCGCAGAATAATCACGAACTGTTATATTAGTATTCGATTTAGTAACCAAATTTTGAAAAAGGCTATCCTTGTTTGCAAAATTATCTGTATTCATTTGCTTTGAAAGAGAAGTTAAAAGCACATCATTTGCGCTTTGCTGGTTATTTGTTTCAAGAAAATACCTTACAAGATTAACTGCCTGACTGCCTTTTATTTCCTGCTCGCCTGCTTTCATTCTTACGGTAAATGCAACAGCCGATTTATTATTTTTATATTTAATATCCGACACAAGAGCATAATTTACATCACCCAAGGAATCAAAATATTCGCAAAATTCGTCACGCTGAAAATCAATGTAATAATCAAACGTAGTTGAAAACATATTTTCTGCCGCACTTTTTACGTTTTGTATTCCCGAATGAGCATAAATATATCCAAGCGTACTGCCGTCATATTCCGTTGAAGATTTTAACGTGCAAACTTTATATGACTTATTATCCAAATCAACCTGAATCAGTTCAACAAAAAGCAAATTTTCATCATCCGATACGGTTACAATATAATTCGTTTTACCGCTGACTTGCGGAAGGGCAATTGTGCTTTCCTCAACGGCGGCAGTGGTTGATAAATCCTCAGGCTCAAAAAATTTCTTAACGCTGAAATCATTTTTAGCTCCGACTATAAACATAAACACAAACGAAAACAAAACAATAACAGTAAGCGCAATAAGAAGAATTTTTTGTTCAGTCGATTTTTTCCTATTTGTTTTTGAAAAATAAATATCTCCACGATTTTTAAAAATTCTCATATTTTATCCCCCGTTTTGCTTATTATACAATATCGTTTTTTATTTTACAATAACAGTAAGTAAAATAAATATAACTAATTTTCTTATATCTATATAATATTCTATATAATAATATATATAAATATTTAAAATAAGTATTGATTAAATACATTTTATATGCTAATATAGAATACGTATTAAAATTTAATTTGGAGTATTGTATTTTTATGTAAAAATACGGAGGTAAAAATGGATACATATAATGAAATTTGGAATGCCGTGCTTTCATATTGCGAACAAAGAGTTACGGAAACGGCTTTCAATTTATGGATAAAAAAGACTGAATTTGTCAGCTTTGAAGCGGCAACAATTACTTTAAGACTTCCCAGTGCCATGTATATGGACGTTGTTATTTCGCAATACGGCACAATGTTTAGTGAGGCTTTTGCGGCGGTTATGGGATTTGAAGTTAAAATTAAATATATTTGCGCCGAGGATAATGACAGAGAGGAACATAAATTTTATCAGGATAAGCAACACCTTGAGGATTATAAAAACGAGCAATACACGTTTGAAAATTTTATTGTCGGTTCAAGTAACCGATTTGCTTATGTTGCGGCTAAGGCTGTTGCAAGCGACCCGGGGCTTAATCTTACCAAAAATTCAAAAATGAGAAACTATAATCCTCTTTTTATTTATGGTAATTCGGGTCTCGGCAAAACTCACTTATTAAACGCTATTTGCTATGAAGTTAAAAAGAAATTTCCTGATATGAATATTCTTTACATTCGTGCAGAGCAATTTGTAAATGAATTTATGCAGGCACTTCAGTATAAAACGACAGATGAATTTCACGATAAGTTCAGAAACAGTATTGACTTGCTTTTGATTGATGATATTCAATTTATTGCCGGTAAGCAACAAACGATTGAGGAATTTTTCCATACGTTTGACACTCTTGTTTTTGCAGGCAAGCAGGTTGTAATTACTTCTGACAGGCCGCCGAGAGAAATTCAATCAATTACCGACAGGCTTAAATCCCGATTTGAGGACGGTCTTCTTGCGGATATTCAGCCGCCTGAGTATGAAACAAGATGCGAAATAATTAAACGTAAGGCAATGATGCTTAATTTTGAAATTCCGGACCCTGTTATTGATTACATTGCAGACAAGGTTAAATCAAATATTCGTCAGCTTGAGGGTGTAACAAAAAAACTTTACGCTTATTGCGACATTAACCAAAATACACCTACTATTGCACTTGCTCAAAATTTTGTTAAGGTTGTTATGGAAGATACACAGCCGCTTCCCGTTACAATTCAAAAAATTGTTGAGGAGGTCAGCAGAACAACAGGTGTATCTGTTGAAGATATTTACGGCGGGCAGAGAAAGAAAACTATTTCCGACGCCCGTAAAATTACCTTTTATGTTATAAGAAAAGTAACCAATATGAGTTATGAGGATATAGGCGCAGAATTTAAAAAGCATCATTCAACGGTTATGTATAACATTGACCAAATTGAAAAGGATATTGAAACGGATACAAAGCTTGCAAGGCAAATTAACGATATAATTTCCAATGCAAAAAGTATTCAATAGTTTCCGCAAAATTTTCAACATTTTTTACTTTTTAATTAACAATGGATGTGGAAAACTTATTTTTTACACAATTTAATAAATCTTTCAACAATTGAGATATTAAAAAAATTGCATTAAATTTCCTTTATTATCAATGATTGTAAAAGATTTCAACAATTTCCGCAGCCTATACTACATACTACTACAATTAGACTATATTGATAGACGGAGGGTATAAAAAAATGAAATTTACCTGTAATACAAAAGAATTAAGCGATGCTTGTTCAAATGTTATGAGAGCGGTAAGCACAAAGGTAACTATTCCCACAATTGAAGGTATACTTATGGAATGTGGCTCTGACACATTAAGCCTTACCGGTTATGACTTTGAATTTGGAATTAATACAACACTTCAGGCAAGCGTTGTAGAGCCGGGTGCAATTGTAATTAATGCAAAAGTAATAAGCGATATTATCAGAAAATTGCCTGAAGGTAAGGTTACATTTGAAATCAGCGGTACTTCTGTTTCAATTATCAGCGGTGCGGCGCAATATAACATTTCAGGTATTGACGCAGATGATTATCCGGAGCTTCCGTCTGTATCCGGCGGCTATCCTTTATTCTTAAACGAAGGTGTGCTTCAAAATATGGTTTCACAAACTCTTTTTGCCGTTGCAGACAGCGAGGCTTCAAAGCCGGTACATACAGGCCTTAAATTTGAGCTTACACAAAATCAATTAAGGCTTATCGGTGTTGACGGATACAGACTTGCAATAAGAACAGAAACGGTTAAATATGACGGTGAGGATATTAACTTTATTGTTCCTAAAAAAACAATAAGAGAGCTTATTAAGCTTTTCGGTGCAGAGAATGATAAAGACATTTCAATCAGCGTAGGAAAAAGGCATATTGTTTTTGACGTTGATAATTACAGTATTATCAGCCGTTTGCTTGACGGTGATTTTCTTGATTATAACGCCGCTGTTCCCAAGACTTGCAACACAACTGTTTTAATTAATACAGATGACGCAATTAATTGTATTGAAAGAACACTTCCGGTTATTGAAAATGATAAGAAAAATCCAATCAGATGCTTATTTGACGCTGACGAGATGAGAGTTTCAACTGTTTCAAGCATAGGCAGAGTTGTAAACTATACTCACGCAAATGTAAGCGGTGACAGAGTTGAAATAGGATTTAATTCAAAATATGTGCTTGACGCTCTTCACGCCGCAGATACAGACCAGGTAAGAATTGAACTCGGCGGTGCGGTAAGTCCGGTTAAAGTTTTGCCGATTAATGATAATTCCTTTTTATTTTTAGTATTACCAATGAGGCTTAAAAATGAAAATTAAAGCAAAAGCAACACCGAGAAAAAATGAAAATGTTAAAATAACTACCGAATTTATTAGGCTTGATGCTTTTTTAAAATTTAAAGGAATTGCCGAAACCGGCGGTCAGGCTAAAACATTTATTCAAGACGGAATAGTTAAAGTAAACGGTGAAGTGTGTACTGCAAGGGGTAAAAAAATCCATACAGGCGACACGGTTTCAATTTTTTCGGTTGACTATAAGATTATTACAAATGAAAATTAATTCAATAGAAATTGAAAATTTCAGAAATATAGAAAAGTTAAAACTCGATTTTGAAGATGTAAACATAATTTGGGGTGAAAATGCACAAGGCAAAACAAATTTGATTGAAGCAATTTATCTTTTTACAGGAAGTAAAAGCTTTAGAGGTGTTAGGGATAAGGAGCTTGTCAAATTTGGCGAGGAAAAGGCAGAACTTAAAATTGATTTTGAAAATAAATCAAGAAAACAAAATGCCGAACTGTCAATTAAGGGCAGGAGAACGGCTAAATTAAACTTGATTGAAAAAAAAAGTGCAACTGCCCTGGGTGATGAATTAAAAGCGGTTATTTTTTCACCGGTTCATCTTTCTATGGTTAAGGACGGTCCGATTGAGAGAAGAAAATTTATTGATAATTCACTTTGCCAACTTAAATCAAATTACAGAAACGTATTAAAAGAATATAACCGTTGCCTTGCACAGAGAAATATGCTTTTAAAGGATATAAAAAATAATTTCAACCTTGAAGATATGCTTTATATTTGGGATAAAAACCTTGCAAAAAGCGGCGCTAAGATTATTTATCAAAGAAAAAAATATATTGACGCCTTGCTCCCCTTTGCGACGGATATATTTGACGGCCTTTCAAAAGGACGTGAAAAAATTGATTTAAAGCTTGACTGCGGTTTTGAATGTAAGGATATGACTGTGGCTGAAATTGAAAATGAGTTTACAAAGCAGCTTATTTCAAACAGGAACAATGATTTAATTAATAAAATTACAACTGTAGGTCCACATAGGGATGATATGGAAATTCTTATTAACGGCAAAAGCGCACGTCTTTATGGCTCTCAGGGTCAGCAAAGAAGTTGTGTGCTTGCACTTAAGCTTGCGGAGGCAAGTTTGCTTAAGAATATGACGGATGATGAACCGCTTGCGCTGTTGGATGACGTTATGAGTGAGCTTGACGAATCAAGGCAGGATTATATACTCAATCACATTAAAAATTGGCAGGTATTTATTACGTGTTGTGACGCAAACACGGTTTTAAGGCTCAAAAAGGGCAAGACCTTTCATATTGAAAACGGCAGGTGTATAGGCTGATGTATATATA
This sequence comes from Eubacterium sp., assembly GCA_052272245.1. GTDB lineage: Bacteria > Bacillota > Clostridia > Oscillospirales > Acutalibacteraceae > Eubacterium_R. Next base: position 10,460 of record DAVZKM010000008.1, on the reverse strand, counting down.
TTTAGGCGGCAACACCGTTATAAGTACAAACGATATACTCGGTATTTTTGATATGGACACGTCAACGGTTAATAAGGCTACACGTGACTATTTATCAAACGCCGAAAAAAATAAAAAAACAGTTTATGTAAACTTTGAGCTTCCAAAAAGTTTTATAGTTTGCAGGGACAAAATATATATTTGCCCGCTAAATACCTCAACGCTTATTAAAAGAGTGGAGTCAGGGCAAAAAGGTTAATGTAATTTATTTAACAAGTTAAATATAGAAGGAGATTTAATTCAATATGAGCGAAGAAAACAAGATTGAACTTGAAGAAGCTGACATTGATACAAAAGTAACCGAGGAATATTCGGCAAAGGATATTCAGGTGCTTGAGGGACTTGAGGCTGTTCGCAAAAGGCCGGGTATGTATATCGGCTCAACCGGACCGAGAGGACTTCATCACCTTGTTTATGAAATTGTTGATAACTCTATTGACGAGGCGCTTGCAGGAGTATGTACTCACATTGAGTGTAACATTTTGCCGGGCGATATCATAGAGGTTAAGGATAACGGACGTGGTATTCCGACAGGCATTAATGAAAAAACAGGGCTTCCGGCAGTAACGGTTGTACTTACCGTGCTTCACGCAGGCGGTAAATTCGGCGGTTCGGGTTATAAGGTGTCAGGCGGCTTGCACGGTGTAGGTTCGTCTGTTGTTAATGCGCTTTCAGAATGGCTTGAAGTTGAGGTTACGCAAAACGGCCACGTTTACAGCCAAAAATTTGAAAGAGGCAAGCCTGTTAATGACTTGCATATTATTGCAGACCATGACGGTCACGGAACGACTATCAGGTTTAAGGCTGACGCAGAAATTTTTCAGGAAACCACTGTTTACGATTATGAAATACTTGCAAGACGTTTAAGAGAGCAGGCATTTCTTAACGCAGGTCTTTCAATCACTCTTACCGATAAAAGAGGAAATGAGGACAGCGGCGAAGAATTTTGCTATGTCGGCGGTATTAAATCTTTTGTTGAATATATCAACACAAGCCGTGGACTTAATCCTATTCAGGATGAGGTTATTCACCTTTCAACAACAAAGGGTGACAGAAGTGCAGAGGTTGCGCTTTGCTATACAGACTCGTATAACGAAACACTTTTGTCATTTGCTAATAATATAAACACTATCGACGGCGGTACTCACGAAACAGGCTTTAAAACTGCGCTTACAAGAGTATTTAACGATTATGGCAAAAAATTCGGTATTCTTAAGGACAGCGACAAGAAATTCACCGGCGATGACGTTCGTGAGGGTATAACGGCAGTTATAAGCGTTAAGCTTACCGAGGCTCAGTTTGAGGGGCAGACTAAGGGCAAGCTTGGCAACACGGATATAACGGGTCTTGTTTCAACAATGCTTTATGATAAGCTTATGACCTATTTTGAGGAAAATCCAAACGTTGCAAAAACGCTTCTTAATAAATCACTTGACGCTTCACGTGCAAGAGAGGCGGCAAGACGTGCAAGGGAAAATGCAAGAAGAAAATCTCCGCTTGAAAGCAATTCACTTCCGGGAAAGCTTGCAGACTGTATCAGCAACGACCCTGAAAAATGCGAAATTTATATCGTCGAGGGTGATTCGGCAGGCGGCTCTGCAAAAGAGGGCAGAGATAAGCAACATATGGCAATTCTTCCGCTTTGGGGTAAAATGCTCAATGTTGAAAAGGCAAGAGTGGACAAGGTTATCACTAATGAAAAGCTTATTCCTGTTGTTATGGCGCTCGGAACGGGTATCGGTGAGGATTTTGATATCAACAAATTGAGATATCACAAAATTATTATTATGGCGGATGCCGATGTCGACGGTGCTCATATCAGAACGCTTCTTTTAACATTTTTCTTCAGATATATGCCGCAGATTATTGAGGATGGCTATGTTTATCTTGCTCAACCGCCTCTCTTTAAGGTATCAAAGGGCAAAAAGAGCAGCTACGCATTCTCTGACGAGGAAAGAGACGCTAAGATTGCAGAGCTTGGCGGCGATTGTGATATTCAGCGATACAAAGGTCTTGGTGAAATGGACCCTGAGCAGCTTTGGGAAACCACTATGGACCCTGAGTTTAGAACTATGCTTCGTGTAACGATTGAGGATGCGCAAAGAGCAAGTGAAAACTTCTCTATCCTTATGGGCGACAATGTTGAGCCGAGAAGAGAATTTATTGAAAAGAACGCAAAATTTGTTCAAAATTTGGATGTATAAAATATGAAATTAACTTTTAAAATGACTGCCGATGAATTTTATAAGGGCTATAATTATAAAATGCAAAAAACAGGCTTGAATAATATGGCGGAAATTGTAAGTCTTGTTGTTATAATGATTGCGTCAATTGTTGCTTGCGTGCTGGGTGTTGTTAAGGCAACGTTTATTTTGCCGCTTGCATTTTTGCTTTGCATATTTTTTGTTTATAAACAAATTGCGGCAAAAAACAGCATTTCAACCGAATTTCAGCGCTCGATTATATTAAATGACGAGAATACGCTTAGAATTTATGATGAAGGATTGGAAATTTTTTCAAGTTTTGAAAAGGTTTATTCCCCGTGGCAAAGCATTTATGCGATTAAGGAAACTAAAAGCGAACTTATAATTTTACCTACCCTCAGCCGTGGCATTGCGGTTATCAGCAAGCAAAGATACGGCAAGGAGCTTGAGGAAATAATCAAGGTGCTTAAAAGTAAGGGGGTAATGAAATAATGGATTATAAATTCAATTATTCTCTTGATAAAAAGGATTTAATTAATTTTGAACTTTTTAAGCTTAAAAGCAGCAAGTTTATGAATATGGTATATATTACTGTGCTTATTATGCTTGTAATGAACACGTATTATGCCTTCAGCGAAAAAAATTATGTGTATTTGCTTATTCCCGCACTCTATATTGTTGCAATAGGAGTTTATATTTTTTATATAACGAAGATAAGGCCAAATAAAAGGGCTAAGCGCTGTATTAAAAGCGATGTTACTTACAGTGAAACGAGAGAGGTTACGATAAGCGAGAAAAGCGTTGAGTTTAAAACGTTACCTAAAAATGACGGCGAGCCTATGCTTATCGGCGTTTACCCATATATGACGCTCGGCGCAATAATCGAAACAAAGGAATATCTTTATTTTATTGCGACAACGGGTACAAACATTGTGCCTATATCAATTATACCGCTTGAAATAAGAGCAGATGTATTAAAAATTATCAAGAAAAATCCTAATTATTTATTTTTTAACAAAAAATAAAAGTATTCAGGCAGAAAAAACTGCCATACCGTAAGAAAGTAGAATTAACTCTGTTTTGGAGGTTAGATAATGGATAGTAATGAAATTCGTTACGACAATCAAAGAATTAAAGATGTAGAAATCAGTGATGAGATAAGAAAGGCATTCCTTGATTATTCAATGAGTGTTATTGTTCAGCGTGCGCTTCCCGATGTACGTGACGGCTTAAAGCCTGTTCACAGAAGAATTCTTTACGCTATGTATACTAACAATCTTTATCCTGACAGACCTTACCGTAAATGCGCAACCACCGTCGGTGAAGTGCTCGGTCACTATCACCCACACGGTGACGCATCTGTTTATGACGCTATGGTTAGGCTTGCACAGCCGTTTTCAATGAGGCATATCCTTGTTGACGGTCACGGTAACTTCGGTTCGGTCGACGGCGACCCTGCCGCTGCTTATCGTTATACAGAAAGCAGAATGAGCAAAATCGCTATGAAAATGCTTGAGGATATCAAGAAGGATACCGTCGATTTTGTTCCTAACTTTGACGATAACAGCAAAGAGCCTACTGTTTTACCGTCACGTTATCCTAATTTGCTTGTAAACGGCTCATCGGGTATCGCAGTAGGTATGGCTACAAATATTCCGCCTCATAATATGAACGAGGTTGTTGAGGGTATGTGTTGCCTTATTGACAATCCGGACGCCTCACTTGAGGAAATTATGCAGTACATAAAGGGCCCCGACTTCCCTACTGCCGGCATTGTTATGGGCACAAGAGGAATTAAAGAGGCTTATGCAACAGGCAGAGGCAAGATTTATCTTCGTGCAAGAGCAGAAATTATTGAAAGCAAGGGCGACAGATACAAAATTGTTGTAACTGAAATTCCTTACGGTGTAAACAAAGCAAGGCTTATTACACGTATCGCCGATTTGGTTAAGGAAAAAAGACTTGAGGGCGTAGCCGACGTTCAGGACTATTCTGACAGAAAGGGTATGCACATTGAGGTTACGGTTAAGCGTGACGCAAATGCACAGGTTGTGCTTAACAATCTTTACAAAATGACAGATATGCAGGTAACCTTCGGTGCGATTATGCTTGCCCTTGTTGACGGCGTTCCGAAAGTATTAACTCTTAAGGAAATTTTACAGCAGTATATTGATTTTCAAAGAGATGTAATTTCAAGAAGAACACGCTTTGACCTTAAAAAGGCGCAGGACAGAGCACATATTTTGGAAGGTCTTGCAAAGGCTATAGATATTGTTGACGAGGTTATTGCAACAATTCGTGCCTGCAAGGGCGGACAAGCCGAGGCAAAGCAGGCTATTATGGACAAGTTTGGCTTTGATGACCCACAGGCAAGTGCAATCGTGGCTTATCGCTTAGGTCAGTTGGCAGGTCTTGAAATTGAAAAGATAATGAATGAACTTGATGAGCTTCACGAAAGAATTAAAGATTTGACCGATATTCTTGAGCACAGCGAGAGAGTTGACGAGATTATAAAAACCGAAACAAGAGAAACAGCGGCTAAATTCGGCGACGAGAGAAGAACAGAGATTTCCGCCGCAGTCGGTGACGTTGAGGACGAGGACCTTATCCCTGTTGAGGACTGTATTCTTACTCTTACCGAAAAGGGATATATGAAGCGCCAGACTGTTGACACCTACAAGGCTCAAAACAGAGGCGGACGAGGTGTTTCGGGTATGAGCAGAAGAGAAGAGGACGTTGCAAAAACAATGTTTGCCTGCTCTACTCACGATTTTATTATGCTTTTCACCAATAAGGGTAAAGTATTTAAAATGAAAGGATATGAAATTCCTGAATCGTCAAGAACGGGCAAGGGTATGAATGTTGTAAACATTCTTCCTATTGAGCAGGGAGAGCAAATTACCGCTATGGTTCAAGTGCCTAAGGATGAGGAACGTTCATTCCTTTGTATGATGACCAAAAACGGTATTATCAAGAGGACGGCTCTTGACCAATATGACCATATCAGGAAAAACGGCATTATTGCTATCAATCTTGACGAGGGCGACGAACTTTGCTGGGTAGATATTACAGACGGAAACAGAAAGCTTGTTGCCGCTACTCACGACGGAATGAGCATTTGCTTTGCGGAAAGCGACGCAAGGCTTATCGGCAGAACGGCAAGAGGTGTTAAGGCAATAACATTAAGCGAGGGCGACTATGTTGTGGGCTTTGCCGCAGAGCACGAGGGTGTTAAGCTTCTTACGGTATCCGAAACGGGATACGGACGTAAGAGTGAATTTTCCGATTACCGTGTTCAGTCAAGAGGCGGTAAGGGACTTCTTAACTACAGGGTTGAAAAGTTCGGCAAGGTTGCAAATATTGCCGCTGTTACGGAAGAAAACGATGTTGTTATGATTTCTACCGACGGAATTATTATTCGTATGCCTGTTGACCAGATTTCTACATTCCAAAGACCTGCAAAGGGTGTTAAGGTAATGAGAGTAAACGAGGGCGAAAAGCTTGCTACAATTTCTGTTGTTGACAGATTTGAGGAAGACGAAATTGAGGCGGAGGATGCCGAAAATGTCGAAAACGCAGGCGAAGAACAGAAAAACGGAGATGAATAATAGAAAATCATATCTGATTATGTCTATTAAATGCATAAAAAAATAAATTTTTACAATTTAGCTATAGTATTTTAATAAGATATGATATATAATGTCAAAAGTTTTTAGTTTGAAAAAGAGGAGTGAATGCGTTGGAGAAAGAATCCTACAGTATTGACGATATACTCTCTGAAGTTAAAAGGCGCAGAGAGAGCGAGAACAGAGAGCAAACCAATACCGAGGCACAAGCCTCAGCTCAAACATACAAGTCGGCAGAGCCTGAAAAAAATATCGAGGCAAAGGCTGAGCTTAAAGATGATATAAAAGTGCAACAGCCTAAGGTTAAGGTGAGTGCCGCCGAGGACAAGCCTAAAAAAGCAGAGGTTGAAAAAGAGAAAAACACCGCTAAGGGCGACACGGCTGATATTGTAATTCCTACAATTGAGGAGGAAGAAAACGGTTTTACCGATACCGATGAGGTTGAGGAAAACGAAAGCGTTGTATCGGGCAAGCAGGCGCAATCCGAGCCGCAGGAAAATAGCGGTATGGTTGACCTTCTTTCCCTTGCAAACGACGAAGTAACTTTGCCGCAAAAGCAGGAAGAGCCTGAAAAAGAGGAAAAGCTTAAATTTTCCAAAACAAAAAAGGGCAAGGCAATAATTTCAATTATAGTAATTCTTCTTGTAATGATTGTTGCGGCAGGTGTGTTTGCGATTTTTTATGCAAATAATATGCTCAATAAGGTTACAGACGATAAAAAAGGCGGAACCGATTACGAAATGAGCACCTACTATAATGGTATGGACTTCCTGAAAGAGGAATTCCCTACTATTGAGGAGGCAAGCGCAGGCGACGTATACAGCTATAAGGAATACCTCAAGCAATGGTATCAAAACGGCGACCCTGTAAGCTCAACTCACGTTCTCAACATTCTTCTTATCGGCGAGGATACAAGGGATGAAAAGATAACCGACACTTCCCGTGCAGACTCGGCAATTATTGCAAGCATTAATGTTGATACTAAGGAAATTCATCTAACCTCTGTTTTGCGTGACCTTTATGTTTATTTTGAGGTTGACGGCAAGGGTCAGTACGGCAAAATCAATGCTGCGGCTTCAACCGGCGGTATGAAATGCTATATCAACACCATCGAAAGATATTATAAAATCGCTATTAACAACTATGCGGTTGTAAACTTCAATTCATTCCCTAAGATTATTGACGCACTCGGCGGTGTATCAATCAAGATTACCTCTGCCGAGATTAACGAGATTAACAATCATCCGAGAGTTTACGGCAATGTTACTATTAAGCAGACGTTTGACTCAACTGAGGGAACAATGAAGTTAACCGGCAAGCAGGCGCTTGCATATTGCAGAATCAGGCATATTGACTCTGACGGCGCAAGGGCAAACAGGCAAAAGACCGTTCTCAACGCACTTCTTAATAAAATGAAAAAGAGCGGTACAGTTGATACGGTTAAAACCGTTAATCAGCTTGCAGGCTATGTATATACCGGCTACAGCAAAAAGGAGCTTATCTCTATCGGCAATACGGCTCTTAGGGACGGCTGGCTTGATTACGAAATGAAAACCAAGAATGTTCCTGCTGTTGAAAACTGTAAGGGCGGCTCAAATTTCTCGGTCGCTTACGGCAATTGGATTTGGCTTGCCGATATTCCAAAGGACGCATATGAGCTTCAAATGGAAATTTACGGCAAATCGAATATTAATTTAAGCAAAAACAGACCTGCATATATCGAAATGGGCAGATAATTTACGGTTGCGAATAAGCAGCCGAAGTGTAAAAAGAAACTCCGTGTTTATTATAGATTTCATAGAAATTTATTTAAACACGGAGTTTCTTTCGCCTCATTTAATATATTATTACTTGATTAATTTCTTTTTAGTGTTATAATCTTAATATTACATAAAAGAGAGGGAAATATGAACTACACTAAGGGTGCGACTGTAAAATTTGCGCTAAAGCAATCGCTTCCTGTTTTGTTTGGCTATTTATTCTTAGGCTCGGCTTTCGGAATAATGCTTTATAAGGCGGGTTACAATTGGCTTTGGGCAATATTTATATCGCTTATTGTTTATGCCGGTTCGGGGCAGTTTTTGCTTGTGTCGTTAATCAGCGCAAAAGCGGATATCGCAACAACTGCGCTTATGACTTTATTTATAAATACACGCCATATGTTTTACGGTTTATCGTATATTGAAAAATTCAAAGAGGGCAAATGGCGTTATCCTTTTATGATTTTTACGCTGACTGACGAAACGTATTCCGTCAATTCGTCAATTATAAGCGTGCCTGAAAATGTGGACGAGCCAAAGGCAAGATTTTTAATCGGCGAATTTAACCATTTTTATTGGATAGCAGGCTCCGCACTCGGCTCGCTTTTAAGCCAGATTATACCGATTGATTTTACGGGTATAGATTTTTCAATGACTGCCCTTTTTGTAGTTATTTTTATAGATTTGATTAGAAATAACAAAGGGAAATCGGCTGTAATCGGTGCAGTCGGTGTATTTTGCGCCGTAATTTGCTTAATTATTTTCGGTGCAGATAAGTTTTTACTTGCGTCGCTTATCATCACGGTTGCGATTTTATCCTCGTTTAAAAAGTTTTTTGAAGCCGAGGAGGTGGCAAAATGACAACCTCTCACCTCATTTTAATGATTGTTGTTGCCGGTGCGGTCACGTTTGGAACAAGGCTTTTCCCTTTTGCGCTTTTCGGTCAAAGCAAAGAAGTGCCGAAATTCATTAAATATCTCGGCAATGTTTTGCCTGTTGCAATTTTAGGTATTCTTATAGTTTATTGCCTTAAAGATTTTGAAAAGGGCGATATAAATTACATCATTCCTCAGCTTATCTGCGTTGCGCTGACGGCAATAGTTCATATTTGGAAAAAGAATACGCTTTTGTCAATAGCCGTCGGCACAATAGGATATATGCTTTTGATACATTTTGTGTTTATCTGAAAAGATATGCAACGCCTTATTGACATTGCATATCTTTTTATTTATTGTTTATGTTGATTATTTATAAATCGTCTGCGTCTTGTATCGGTTTTTCAAGCTCACCGTTATAATACATATCGGCAGGCACACCGGTATACATTCCCTGCGGGTCGCTTGCAACAATTTCAGGATTTAAAAACGACGTATAATCATTGAACTTGCTTTTGCTTTTCTTATTCTTTTTATCTTTTTTATCATTATTTTTCATAAAAAATCACCTCTGCAATTATGATTTGCAAAGGCGATTTTTTTATTATAGTTTTTCAACGTCAATTTCTGCAATTTTATCCAAAAATTGTTTTGGTGTTACGACATTGCCGAAAGAGAGATATTCGTCCATATTCATATTAAAATTATTGATGAAAACGGGCACGCTTTCGTATTCAAGGTCGATATGAAGCTTAGTGGCGTCTGCCATAATCATATTAGGGTCGGCAGTTGTCATATCATAATATTTTGTAACTACGCTTTCATGATTTCTTACATATTCAAGAACGATGTTTCTGCTTGATTTTGAAACGGAAACATATTTATTTTCGTCTTTTTGAAGTGCCAGCGCCATAGGCATTTGCGCAACCGCCTTGCACGTGTCGGAATTAACAAAAAATTCGTTAATAAAAATTGATTCAAGCCTGCTTGTATCGTCAGGCACGATTATAGCAAAAATATACTTAGAAAGCTTTTTTCCGTAAATCGTTTTCATAAATTCCTTAAAATAATACTGACATTCGGCAATTTTTTCGGCAAATTGATGATAAAAAGGAATATTCGGAGTTTCGATAAGTGCGGGCATAGTGAATGTTTTGAATTCATTCGACTCCTTATCCTTAATCAATATGCTGTTGTTAGTGATAATCATAGGTATTGTTTTAGCCAAAAAATCGCCTCCCGACAATATGTATTTTACTACATACACCCTTTTAAATCAATAAAATTTCAAATTTTAACAAAAATATAGTGAAATTTAAGTACACATATGGTACAATATGTATATTAAAAATTGAAAGGAGCATCAAAATGCCCGATTCAGAAGAATTAGATGAGATTTTAAAAGAAATTAAAAATATAAATGCGCCTAAGGAGGAAAAACCGAAAAAGCCGGAAGTGCCGCTTAGTTTTGCAAAGCAGGAGGAAGAAGCGCCAAAGACGGCTGAACCTGAATTTAAACCGGAAATTAAGGAAGAGCCTAAAAAGGAAGGCATAAGCTTTGACGATTTTTCTGCTTTTAATTCAGCAGATAGGGATAACGTGCCAAAGGTAATAAGAGAGGAAGCTGATAATATGGCTAATGACAAAAAGCAACCAAAAAAAGGAAACAAAAAGCCGATTATTATTGCTGTTGTTGCAGTATTAATCGTTGCAATTGCAGTTGCAGCCGCATTTATTGTTCAAAACAAGAGCAAGGAGCCTAAACCGATTGCACCGCAGACTACTCAGGAGCAAACAACGGCGGCGCCTGTAGTGGCTAAAACAAATCCGCTTACAGGCGAAAGTGATTTTAACGAAAAGGCTGTAGGAAAAAGACCGATTGCCTGCGTAGTTGAAAACTCTGTTTCGGCAAGGCCGCAATGGGGTATTGCCGACAGCAAGAATCCGCCTGACATT
>DAVZKM010000007.1:0-28244 GCA_052272245.1 Eubacterium sp. | reverse complement strand
AAATCTTCATTATACATATCCTTTATCATCTAAATCGCTTAATATTTCTTTTACTTCTAATTCAAGTTCGTCATCATCTAAAACAAAGAAATTTTCATCATTGTTGAAAATTATAAACCCTTTTAATACACCTAATACGGTTAATTCTTGATGTTCATTGAATTTACATTTTTCCTCGATCGACTTATTAATGATTAAGAATTCTGAATCAGTTTTCACTTTGTTGTACGATGATTCATTTATAGAAACATTTTTAAAATAGTCTTTAAAGATATCCAGTACTTCGGATTCGTTATTTATAATTTCTTCAACGGAAATAAATAGACCCGTGTTTGATACTCCATCTCTATTTTCATAAGTAAATGTTTTATAAAAGTGAGGTTCGCTTTCAAGCGTTTCTATAGTGTTTTGTTTTAGATGGATGCAGCTGTCTTTTATGAACGATTGGTACATGCCAATGTATGTAGTAAAATTCATATATACTCCTTTTCATTTTTGTTATATAGTTCCAAAAAGACTTAATAAATATTCACTGTCTTTTAATGTAAGACCTTTTTCAGGTTTGTTCGTTGTTATTATGAAATCAGAAAAGCCATTGTTTATAAAATAAAGTTCCTCATTGTGTAATTTATATACATTTATTAAGTCTATCGGTGCAACCAAATCACCTTTTTCTGTTATGCGACTCATAAGAATCGGTAAGTTCATTTTAGCATCTTCCTTGAAAATATGAAAGCTAAATATGAAATTCTCATTATCTGTTTCATTATCCGTTTCTTTCATAACTTGATAATAAACAAATGCACCGGAGTATTTACTGTAAAAATTAGGAAGCATAATCATCAGATTTTCTAAATCAATTTCTATTTTCTGCACACTATCACCTCTTTCACAAATAGCATACAACAAGAAGCGAAGTCGTAACAAAAGTTGGTGAAAAGATTCGAAAAATTGGTGAAATGTGTTATCGTGTATTGACTATGAAATTTAATCAGGCATACTGTCATTTGAGGTGATTGAAATGTCAAAGAATTTTTCAAATGAAGAATGCGTTAAAAAACTTCAAAAACAGTATGACAACCAATTATTTAATGAACTTGTTCAAAATAATAAAGGTCTAATTATTGATGTTGCAAAGCATTACAAGGTCAATAACCAAGTTATCAGTAGGGATGATATGATTCAAGCCGGAATTATTGGCCTCTTTAAGGCTTTTGATAAATTTGATACTGAAAAAGATATTAAATTTTCAACATATGCACATTCCGTAGTAAAAAACGAGATGAAAAAAGCGCAAAGAAATGAACTTAAAAAGTTCCTAGCTCCGTATTTGTATTCGAAAAATGAAGTTTCTAAAAATTCAGAAGGGGCAAAAAACAAATATACAGTTTCAACAATAGATGATATGTTGAATGTAAAAGATGCGCTTGAAGCAATTGAAAAAGCCGAGGGTAAAATTACAATAACCAACGATAACAAATCCGAGTATATAAATAATATACTTGAAAAATGGCCTAATAATAAAGTTCCTAAGCAGAAAGATAACGGAATTCAAAGAGTTGAAGATGCATTAGAACTTTTGAGTATTTACAACCAAAAGCTTCATGCACTTTCATTGAATTATAATTACGAAGATTCCGAAGACAGCGAAAATACACTGCTTGATTATATTCCTGATACTCAAACGACTGCCGATGTTGCAATTGATAATGTTATGCAGTCCGAAACAATGAAACAGATTCACAGGATTATTTCCGAGCACAAACAACCGTTAGAGTGTTTACAAAGTACCAAGGTGCTCGATGCAGATCTTGCCGAGAAAAATCGAGCAAGCGAATATTATAAAATGATTAAAAAGCTTAAATAATAAATCATATATAATTACAGCGGCAAGGATGTTAATCATACCTTGCCGCTGCTTTTTAATTATGAATTTTTATATACGGGACAGTTTTTATAATTGTCACCGTATTCGGCATCACAGGTGTATTTTAACTTGGAATCACTTGCATACATGTGCTGATAGCAAAGCTTGCAAATGTATTCACATTCTGAAAAGAATCCGCCAGTTCCGCTTTGGTATTCTAAATAAGGACATCTTGCCATACCGATATTTGCTCCTTTCGTAATGTTTATGGTCGGCTCTCCTTTCATTAGCCTATATAAATATTACTATAGGAAATTTGGAACTAGATTTTATTGGTGAAACACAACAAAAATTAGGATTTAAAATAATTTTTAATACAGTAATTATTTAATAATTTGTAAGATTCAAAAAACAAGCTAGACATTATTAAATTTAGATACTTTTGCCCCGTTTTGATATAATATTCTTACAATTTTATTTGATTCTTCATTAAGATCATCTGTAAATGTGCTTTGACTAAAATCGCAGCCAAATACAATTGTTTGGATAGGATTTAAAGTGTATAATTTTTGCGATTTGCATGAATCGCATATAGATACAGTACCGCTCATACCGGATGTTGCAACGATTTCATCTTCCTGCAAAGAAACTATTGAAGATAATGGTACATTGCTGATAAGCATACTTTGTATTTGGCCCAATAATTCTTGCTTATATATTTTTCCGTTATCTGCGGCCATAAGGACTTTTTTATTTATTATTTTTAAATCGTTTATTTTGCATTTCATATTGTAACAATTAATTTGTTTGTATGTTGCACTTTTCCAATCGCAAACTAAATATACGACATTGCCTGTACTGTCTGCGCAAACAATATATTTATCATCATCAGATATGTCAAGAGCCCTTACACTATGATTACTAACATTTATTTTTTTTATAAATTTAAAAGTATTACCAGACTTTTGCCAAATTATAATTTCACCTCCATCACTTGCTGATATAATGTATTTGCTATTTGATGTTGAACATATCTTTTCAACTGATTGATTGTGTTTTTTATCTGATATAATTTTTTTATATTCTTTGTCTATGTCAAAGAGAGTAATTGATCCGTCCCAGCATCCAACTAGCAACGTTTTGTTATCTTTGGTTATATTAATACTTCTAACCCAGTCATTAAAATGGTTTATATATATACACTCTTTTTCATTGATTTTCCATAGATATAAGTTGTTATCATCACCACCACTAACGAATTCGTTGTTGTTAATTGCTATTACTGAATTGACTCGTGCATTGTGTACTTGAAAAGGCACATATATTTGTCTTTTATTAGTATAGTCCCATAAACGGATGGTTTTGTCATCACTACCACTAATCAGAATATTATTGCAAGGAATTTTGGAGATTGTATTTATCCAGCATTGATTTCCAATTAAAACTCCAACTTTTGTAAAATTGCTTAAACTGTAGATGCTCAAAGATTGATCGCCACTAGCGATTACGCAGTATTTTCCGTTTGAAACATTAATTGAATTAATCCAGTCATTGTGAAGTTGTGTAGTTACAATATTCCTTAAACTGTGGCGGTCGTATAATTGCAGTATTCCTTCATAGCCGCCACACAGAATTAAATTGTTTACATAATCAATAACAATGGATTCAATAGATTTTTTCTGGTCATAAGTAATTCTAATTGTTTTTTTATCATTTAAATCAATAATTTGCATAGAACCATCAAAAAAACCTATAAATAATCTATTTTTTTCTTCATCGCAACATAATGAACTGATTTGTATTTGACTAGTTAGTATTGATTGATAATCACTCTGTGCCTCATCATATAACACTATTTCTTTATCGGATTTAACATATATTATTTTTTCATTATAAGTGGTTATTGCTTTAGTGGAGTTTGATTCTATATTGTTAACCAGAGTGCACCTTTTATTATCAAAAAGCCATTTAGAAAGATAAATGCCTTTTCCACATATATAAATATAATTTCCTAAAGTTATAATATTGTTTATAATTCCTTGATGATCGATTTTTGCTTCACATATATATGTGAAATCATTAGCGCTCCAAATTTTTATAGTATTGTCAAAACCGCCACTTACAAAATAATTGTTGCCAAGTTTGCTTAGCGAAGTTATACATTCTTTGTGTGCGTTTGTTATTTTATCAATTTGTTTAAATGTTTGAAGTGACCATTTTCTTATGGTTCTATCTAATCCAGTACTTATAACAAAGTTGTCATAACAAATAACATCGTATACATATCCTGTGTGACCATCTATTAAAAAACTTTCGGAAGACAGTGACGAATTATTAAATGAGGAATTTGCTATATTTGAGTTTGTAAAATCAATTTGTTTCAACTGCAGGCTATTAAAATTTGATGTGATGTGATTATTCCTTGAATCTTTCATTATCTCTATCAAATTGCGAGTTACTAACGGAGAAATTTGATTTTGTTCTTCTTGCTCCAAGTTGTGCTGTTGCATATAATGCTCAATCGGGGATTCGTCCCAATCTTCCAAATTGTCCTTTGCTTCAAAATCACATTCGCACATTCTGTCGGATTTTTTAGGTGGAAAATGCTCGTCTTTTGAATAGTGGAGTTTTTCATCATATGTATAAACAAGCTGGCCGACAAAACCCCTGATTTCATTGTCAACAGGGATTTCTAAGTCGTTTTGAATTTGCTCGCTGTAATTAACATTAAGACAGTTAATAATATGTTTTGCACAAAAGTAATCACGCCAGATTTGGTGCGTAAATGTATATACATCATTGTGTGATTCAAGCAATGCAAAATTTTCAACTATATAATTATGAGCCTTTCTGCTGTTTTGTTCAAAAACATCAAGTGCGTTTTCGTCATAACAAAAAGCTTCAAAATATTTTGTATTATTACGCAGCTTTCTAAAATCCATTATGCTGATAACATGCATATTTTCTTTAACCATTTCAAAAGCAAGAGCAGGCAAAAAATATTTCACTATAAATTCAAATAATGCAGTATCTGCAGCGTTGGTTTCACGCTTTTCATGGAGGAGCTTTTGGATATAGCTGTCCAATATATCAGCTTTTCTTACAGTGTTTTCATCATAAATGTTTGGCCTGCAATCGTTGCCGTTATATGTGTTTTTGAACACACTTAAATAAAGCGGAATTTGCAAAATTTCCACTAATGAGTCGTTAATGTTTTTGAAATTGTCATTTGCTCCGTAGTTTTCACCGAGATATTTTAATATGTTCTTTTTTTCAAGAGGTTTTATTGCTATATTCTTAAATCTTAACCCTAAGTTTTCTTTAATGCGTGAGGATATAATAAATCTGGTGTTTTTTGATTCACTAATTATATGTGTTATCTTTTCAATCAAACAACCCTTATTGTTTTGTGTAAGCTCGTTTATACCGTCAACGAATATTATGTAGGTGTAATTTTTTGAAGAACTTGGTGAGTTATTAGTGAAGAGCTTCCAAATATCGTCTGTTTCTATATCAGAGCCAAGATATTTACAGGCTATTGCACTCATGAGTGGATCGGCTTTTCTAAAATCAATATCTTCATCCGCATCTAAAAAAACAGGCACAGTATTAGTGCATTTGGATGAAAAATAATTAAACGCAAGTTGCATTTGCGTTGTTTTTCCTATACCACCTTCGCCATAGTAGAGAATATTATCATTGCATTTTTCAATTTCTTTTATAAGCGGTATTTCATTATATTTAAGTTTTTTCATATTATTCACATCCTCGATTTTATTATACAATATAACTTACATACTGACAAGAATAAATCCATCTGCTTTTTGCAGGTGGATTTTTCTTTTCACCAAAAAATACAGATGGGTTAAAAAAAGCTTTATGATATTGATATAGAAACAAAGGAGGTCGTATATTCATGAAACAAAATAATACTTTGCTAATTAAAGAGGCAGTTGGCAAAAATGAAAAACTTGAAAATTTTCAGAAGCGTCCAATTGATTTGAAACACTTGAATTATTCCAACTTAAAATTGTCAATTCAATGCTTTATCGATTCGAGACAGGGGTCAGAAAAATGCAAGTATTTTATTGAGTCGATTGTTTACAAAACAAATTCAGTGGTTGCTGAGGAGATAGCTTTCACTGAAGCGTTTCTTGCGGATTCATATTCAATTGTATTTGAACATAATGTCGAAACAATGAGTGTTATAAATAATGACACGACGACAAGCTTCGCTCCCCCTACAAGCAGTAAGGAAAAAAGGGCAGCAAAGGCAGCCAAAGAAGCAGAAATACAGAAAAATGCCGCAATTCATAAAGCTAACGAACGATGTCTTGAGGCATTGTCTTTCATAAATTCCGCAAATCTTATCCTAGAAGAAAGAATTGAGTCGATAAAGGCTACTACAAATGCCTTTATCGAAAGTTATTTGCGAAAAGTGCGTCTTAAAGTTCCGGATGTTGAAATTAAGTTCGACGAAACACCATTGGGGCTCTATAAAAAAGTTCATACAAAAGAACGGGAGGTAAACCACAATGAAGAGAAATAAAAATAAGCCGACAGATGAGAACAATATCAAAATTGATCATCTTTTTAGCATTACATCTATCGTTCCGAAGGACTATGCGTTTTCAAAGTACAGCGATACATATATTCATGAACTTGAAAATTTCGCAAGGGAATTCTGCGAAAGTACAGAAGTCGACGAATTGACGCCTTTCTATCTTGATGGGTATATCGATGCGCTTTTTGATGCAGAGAATTTGTATTCTGCAATTCAAAAATTACAACATCAGGAAATTTGCAATCAAATCGCAGTAAGAGCAAAGCAGGATTCATTGGTCTGTGATAGTGTCCTTGAGTTTTGTAAAAAAATTGGAGGTATCGACAATGAAAAATAAAAGCTTATTTGATGAGAGAGGTTTTTTCACTCGACTGAAAGAATTCGAAAAGAATTACGATAGAGCAAGATATAATCATTGGACTTACAATTCGATTATCAATTTGGTAGTTATCTTTTTCTTGATCGGTTTTGAAATCGTCGGAAATTACACTTACATCTCTTCAATATTAACTGACGCCCCTATTTTGATGATTTTGTCCATAAGTGCACTTGCTTGTTGCAGCCAAATCGGTCCATCCTTTGCCGCAGTTGGACTTCAAGAGTACCTCTTCGAGAAAAGATTTAAAAAGGAAAAAGATACATCAAAGCTCATAATTTTTTGGTGTGGTCTTGCTGCATTTGCTTTTGTCTTTGTTTTCGTTACAATCTTCCAATTTAGCATTGCTAATATTCCATTTACTATGGATGGAGAACTTTTAGAAGATGTTCCGGCACAAGCACCAAAGTTGTATGCGATGCTTATATCAGCAGGAAGACTCGGAACTTCGGTATTAGCTTTTGGTATGACTATGCACTCGTATAATCCGGCTCGTCTCCAAAAAAATGCAAATTGGGAAAATCAGGTTGAAAAAGAAGCACTGCAGGTTGAAGCAGAAGCAGGCAAACTTGAGCTTGAGAGTAAAGAAAAAGCAGACTTACTTTCTGCTGAAGAAAAAATTCACGAAGAGTATGTCGGATTTCTTGAAAAGGTTGATATTTCCCAAAAGGCAATAGCAAGGCAGGTGCTGGCTCGCAAATCGGGAATTACTGCTGATGGAATTGAAGACATAGCAAGTGATTCGATGAAACTAACAAAAGGAGAATGAACTATGAAAAAGATTATCGCTTTGGTTTTGGCACTTATACTTGTCGGAGCAACCTTTACGGGTTGTTCCGGTAAAACTTCGAATGAAGAGGCAAGCAATACGGTTTATATTGTAGGCAGACACGCAAACGCGCAGCCACCTGCTATTAACAACAGCACAATTGAATCAAGCGTCCAATCTGCTATTGACAACAATACACTTTTATCAGTTATTGAACTTGATGGCAATCCGACTGTTGAAAAAGATAACCGTTTCACATTTAATCTTAAGAAAAATGTCTCGTCCACTATCAAGAAAAAGTATGTATCAAAGATGACTAATAAGGTCATTGAATGTTTTGACAACCTTGCTCCAAAAGTAGCAGAAGTTGATATTTTAAAGGCAATTGAAATAGCCGCTAACGAACTCAATTCTTCAGATGCTAATACTGATTATGCAAAACATATTGTTGTCTACAGTACCGGTGTTCAGACCACAGGACTTATTGATATGACTAAATTCAATATTCTTTCTTCAAAAGAAACTGTCGATGAGGTTGTTGAGCAGCTTTCGGCTAAGCAAGCATTGCCTAATCTTGAGGGTATTACAATCGATTGGTACAACCTCAATCAAGTTTCAGGTGAGCAAAAAGAACTCACAGCTGAAATGAAAGCTCACAATGAGTATTTATGGGGAACACTGATTGCTAAGGCGGGAGGAAAAGTCGATTTTAAAAGTGATAATGCCATAGCTGATAATAGGACAAATTATGATGTTGGCGTTAGTGTTGTGCCTGTTACAGAAGACAGTCTTAATATTGAGGAATATAACAAAGATTCATCCGTTATATTTACAACAGATGAAATCGCTTTCGAATCTGATTCTGTGGAATTTGTGGACGAGGAACAAGCCTCTCAAGCCGTTACAAAAATTATTAATTACATGCTTTACAACAAGGACTACAATTTACTATTAGCCGCCTCAACGGCAACGGTACCGCCACAAAATAAATGCGAAAGCTTTTCAAAGAAGAGGGCAGAGGCAGTTAAATCTTTAATTATTTCACGATCAGATAATCAAATTGATTCATCTCGAATTACGACAATAGGTATGGGTTATGAGAATCCATACCATATTTCAGACACGAGTAAGAATGGCAGCCTTATTGAGGAAAAGGCCAAACAAAACCGTGCTGTTTATGCTATGAATAGAGATTCGTCTGAGGCTTTGCAGTTACTTGAAATTTTTGATTAATTGCTATTGCCATCGCACGTTAACACTTTAGCGTGTGATGGCAGATGCGGTTTTCACCAGTAATAATACTCACCCAATTTTTTGTATTAATATGAATAAAGATGAGTTAATCTCGTCAATAACAATAAGGAGATTTAAATACTATGGAAACAGACAATATGATTAAAGAAAATGAGGACACAACGACACTTGACGACATTGATAATGTTCAAAAGAAAATTGATAAACTCTTTGCCGAAATCGCCGAAATCAATGATATTGATAATTTTGATTTTATTGATAAAATCAATGATGAGGATTGTGAGAATGTAACTTATTGTATTGTTCATGGCAAATTAACAAGTGATGTGATACAGGCTCAGAATGTATCTTTGTTTACTTTGAAAAATAAAAATGAAATTTTCGAAATTTACATTGACTCTGATACTATTTGCGAAACTTCTTCACTTTCAAGAGGACAAAATATTTATGTTGTTGGACATCATCTTTTAAATAAATTTATTGCAGACATTGTGTGTTCACGAAGCTTTTATTCAATCTTTGATGTGTTTGAAGAAGATGTTGATGAAAAGCTCTTAATGATGAAGAGTTTTTTGAAGTTGAACGAAAGGCAGCAAAAAAATATTAAACAGCAGTTGAACGGTAAAAAATACGGCATTAACAGCGGTGATGATATTGTATATTTTAAAGAAGTAAGCGAACTTAGAACTAAATTTGAAATTTGCCGTGATACCTATACTCTTCAACAGCAGAGTGACATTGAAAACCTTTTTGATGATTTTAATATGAACGGCAACCGTAGAAAGAGTCTTTCTAAATTGAAGTACATTCTTAATATTAATACCTCTACTCCTGATAAAGAAATTCCTGACAGAAAGAGAATTTTGGGAATTCTCAATAAAGGACTCTATAAAATGGATAGGGTTAAAAATGAAATCGTTGAGGCTATTGTGGCTAGCAAATACTCAAAGGATCATAGTCTTAATATCTTGCTTGTTGGAAACCCGGGAACAGGTAAAACTACGATTATTGAATTGATAGCACAAGCATACGGTATTCCGTTTGATATTATTCATTTGAATAGTATTAGTTCAGTTCTTGAAATTGTCGGCTCGGATTCTTCGTATGAAAGTTCCGATGCTGGAAATTTGATTACTTCGTTTTTTAAGCTTCGTACTTCGCAAGCATGTATAGGTTTAGATGAGTTCGATAAGATGGCAACTGAAACAAAGGATGGTAATCCTATGAATGCTTTTCTTGATACATTGTCTGATGCACATACTTTTTATGACAGATTTTTGGAAACTGGCATTGATACTCATAATACTATTTATATCGCCACTGCAAATTCAATTGATAATATTCCTGATTATATTATCAATAGATTTAGAGTTATTTCTATTGATGACTATTCGGATGAGGATAAGCTTGTTATTGCAAGAGATTATATCATTCCTAAATTGTTAAAGTCTTATAATCTTTCATCTGACGATATTGAATTTCCTGATTCGACTTTGCTTTATATGATAAAAAAATATTGCTATGATGAAGGTGCCAGATTAGTTAAGGATAATGTACACAGCATTATTAGAAGAATTGTTAATTCTTGGGACGAAACAGGAATGAAATATAAGGTTGTAGTTGACGAGGCAATGGTTAACGAAAGACTTGAGCCTATTGCGGATTTAAACAACCCTAAATTAAGATATCACAGATACAAAAATTTGTTTAGTAAGTGCGTACAAGATGAAATTGAGAAATGCTTTACTCTTCTTCAAGATACCAATATGGATTCGCATAAAAAAGAAACACTTAAAAGAAAGGTTGAATATTTAACATCTATTGTTCCTGAAAAAGGCGGTTTTGAAACATTTGATAAGGACGCATTTTTTGACTGTGTTAATAATACACATTATGGACTTACTCCTGTAAAAGAAAAAATTGCAAAGTCATTTTATGCTAAGGCATTGAAAAAGAAAGCCTTTTCAAGTGAACGTATTTTAATTGTGGGAGTACCCGGTATCGGTAAAAGTTCTATTTGTAAGAGTATTGCAAAAGGTTTGGGCATTCCTTATGTTAAAGTTTCGCTTAATGGCATTGCGGATACTAATACAATTAAGGGTTTTGCACCTACATATATTGGTTCAGATTCTGGAAATATTGTGCGTGAGACTTCCAAAGCTAAAACTGCAAGAGTACTTCTTCAGCTTGATGAAATTGATAAACTTGTCAGTTATAACGGCATCAGTGCAAGTAATGCTCTTGTCGATTTACTTGATAATTCTTCTGAGTTTACAGATTCGTTCCTTGGTGTTCCAATTGATTTATCAAATGCTTTATTTATTGCTACAGCAAATGATTTGTCACATGTCGAACCTTGGTTGCTTGACCGTTTTACTGTTATCAATCTTGATGGGTACACATACACAGATAAAGAGCAAATTCTTGATGACTATTTGCTTCCTAAACTTGAATCGGAATATTCAGAATCGGGAATTAAGTTTTCGATTAGTAATGAGGCAAAAAAGACTCTGTTGAATGATTACTGTACTTCTTTTGGCGTAAGAGATCTTGAAAAAGCAGTTGAAAAAATTACAAATGATATCCTTTACGAAACAACGGATATTGGAAGTGTTTGCATCGATAAAGATAATGTTATTGAATCACTCGGTCCTAAGCCTATTCCAAGAGGCAATCTCTTGAAGAAAAATGTTGCCGGATTTGCAAAAGCTCTTGCAGTAAGCGGTGACAACAGCGGAATGTCATTTTCTATTGAATCGGTTGTTATTGCGTCTGATGACACAACCAGCATTACTGGCCTTCCGAAGGAAAGTACAATCGATAGTGTGAAACTTGCCAAAACATATATCAGAACGCATTATTTGTCGAATAAAGATGACTTTGGTATTCATCTTCATTTTGGTGAAGGTGCTGTTGTTAAAGACGGTCCTTCCGCAGGCGTTGCAATTATGATCTCATTGCTTTCTGCGGTGTTTAATACACCTGTTAACGGTAATGTTGCATATACAGGAGAAATTGACCTTTTCGGTAATGTTTTTGCAATCGGAGGTACTTTGGCAAAGATTCAGGCAGCAGAACAGTCCGGATGTACAAAGGTGTTCATTCCAAAGGATAATTACGATCAGCTGTCGAAAAAGGATATTGAACAATTCACCGTTGAAATTGTTCCTGTGAGCCATGTAAGCGAAGTTATTGATTCGGTTTTACCTGAAATTAGCATTAGTGATGTATCAAAAAAGCATTTGGCTTAATTTGAAAAACTGCTTTTAAAAGTATAAATAAATACAATAATTTTTGCCTACTCTTTTTGAGTAGGCAAGTTAAGAGGTGTAATTATGGATAATGAAAATAATATTAAAATTCCTATCAAGAAAATTGTTGAAAATTCTGCAAAAAAATTTGGATGTGATTTTAATTATGATGATAAGATGTATATTCGCAGATTTTTCATTGCGTGTTTAAATTTGGGATTTCTTGAACCGAAAGACTTAATGGAAAAATGTGACGCTTTATGTTCAAGAATCAAGTCAATTATACCGTCGTCAAAGAAATCGGTATCAACCATTAACAAAACTTTCAAGATTGATAAAGATATTCTTTATATTCAAAGAGCTTATGCTATGAATGCAACCGAAGAACTTATTACAATTGGATATTTTAAGGCGTTTTTGTATGTACTACTCGGATGTGAAGGAAAACTCCTATCTTTTGAAGAAACACTTTGTTCACTTGCAGCAGAAAAAATATATGTTATGGATGTTAAAAGTGAGCGTATAGTTATGCCGAAAAGTGAAAACGAGTGCATTGTTGATAAAGATAGAAATCCTTATCAAATTACGCTTAGAAGTGGACACAGACAATTTAATTTTCCTATATTGATGTTAAAGATGTTCTTTATTGCAGCGGGATATAATGAAAATCAAGTCATACTCGATATGCTCCATTCAAGTTTTAATGAGCAGTTTATTGCGCTTATTGATTCTAAGCAGAATATTGAGGCAATCAAAAAGTTTAATGAACTGTTTATAATGTATATTTCTCGTATTAACGGAAAGCCGTCAACTGAGGAATTAGAGGCAATCAAAAGATATAGTTTGCTTTTGACAGATGTTATTGATGAAGTAGGACCAAACAGTTTTGCATTCTTTGCATTGATACCGGATGATAAAATTAGAGATTTGGCATTTGCAAAATTTGAATCAAAATTTACTGATGATTGATAAAAAGTGAAGCGGTGCATTGCACCGCTTTAACGAAAGGAGAGAAATTTTTGCACAATAAAATCAGTTATGAAATATATAGTGAAGCCGGCACATACCATAAGCAGCACGGTATAGAAAATCAAGATGCAATCAAAGTTGGCATGAAAGATGATTATTTTTTCTGTGTTATCAGTGATGGCTGCGGTTCATCAAAATATGCTAAGCAAGCAGCGGATTGTACTATCAAATATGTTGAAATTTTTTTTAACAAGTATTGCTCCGATTTTTTTAGTGATAACAAAAGAACTGCATGTAAAAAAATGATTTTTGGCATTCAAAATTCTTTAAGAAAAAAAGCATTACAGTTTGAAGTGAGTTTGTCAGAAATGAAGTGTACGTTAGTTATGATGATTATAGATACTAAATATCAGAACGCTACGATTATACATATTGGTGATGGTATAGTTGCTAAAATAAGCAATGGAAATAATAGAATTTTGTCTTATCCTGAAAACGGAGCTACTAAAAATTATACTTATGTAGTTAATTCTCCAAATGTACTTAATCATTTGAGAATAAAATCATTAAAAATAGCTTCTTCGGATACATTTATTGTTGCAAGTGATGGACTTTATGAGAATGCTTATAAAAGCAGTGCACTCTTTGGATTATTGAATAGATTAGATAATATAATCGACAAAAAAGATGATTGTACGTATTGTAAAATAAGTTGCAATAGTGAATTAAAAAATGTATAATACAATTAAAATGATATTATTGGGGGGTTAACAATATGTTAATAAAAGACGGAACAATGACTCAACAAATGAATGAGGCTCTTTATGAACAAATGCAAGAAACTGACAATTTGTTGAACGATGATGTTTTAGAATTAATTAAAGGTATTAAACCTATTAAGCCGGAATTCTATTATAATAGAATTATAAAAATACTATTCCCGCAAAGTGATTATGCTAAAACTATTGGTGATAATTTCGACACAACTGATGAGAAAATTATGAAAATGAGAAATAAACTTATCAGAGAAGCAATAAGGAACAATGTTTCTGAAAATTCCATTAAGTTGAATCCCAAATATACTTGCAAAGATGTAGAAGATCTTTTAACAAGAAAGGATAGGTCAAACTTTAATCGTAACAAAATATTTGTTATTTCATTAGCGTTGAATTTGACATATGAGCAAATGTTATATTTACTTGTTCATTGTTGTGGTGAAAGAGAAATTAATTTTAAAGACCCATATGAAGTAATAATGGCTTATTGTATCAATGATCATACAAATGTGTGTGAACACTATAATAATTTGATTCAAAAGTATGAATCTTCTGTAGAAAATGATGTGACTGACAGAGAAGATAATGCAGATACGTCCTCACTTGCACAAAAATTTGAAAATGTTGACACGGATGAAAAATTGCTTTCTTTTTTGGTATCCTTGCCATTGAATACTAAATCAATGACTGCTACAATCGAATTTAAGTATATTTACGACGAAATTGTTAAAATTATCGGAGACAATAATAAAAATTATCTAAGAGACGATTTGAAAACCAAAACTGAAGAACAAGGCTTATTTTGGAATTTTGATGAAATAGATTTTAAATATCGCAAAAAACTTGAAAACGCCAAATTAGTTTCTGTTGAATCTTTTATCAAAGAATTATATCAAGATGATAGTTTTAAAAAGAATGCTAAAAAGACTTTTGATTTTTTGAGAAAACAGTTACCTACAGCGCAAGACTTGAAACAAATTTTAGCCGGTGAAAAAGAAGTTACTAAAGAAAATATCATTTTCTTGCTGTTTTATGAATATTGTTTAAGTGGTGATTGGGCTGATTTAATAGAAAATTTAGATGAAAATGAATCTTTACTTAAATCAGTGTATGATGATTTTAAATTGCAATGTAATTTTGAACTTTCTGCTTGTGGTTTTTCAGATTTGTATTTGCCAAATGCATTTGAGCGTTTTATTGTTTTTTGCATTTGTTCAACAAATCCGATTGAAACTTTCAAAAAGGTTATTTCACTTTAGTATTTGATAAAGGAAAATTCTTTATGGAATTTTTAAAAAAAGGAACTATAATTTCGTTTGGAAATAGTACAGCAATAATTGATTGTTCTGAGCCATTGGGAAGAGGAAGTACTTGCGTGGCATATAAATGTAGGGTTAAGTACCAAGATTCTACACAAGAGTATGCTTTGTTAAAGGCGTTTTTACCGCGAAATTTTGATTATGAGTTTTTTGGCAACGGATATTCGCATGTCTTACCGGCTCAATTAGAAAATTTAAAATCAGAATATAATAAATACATTGAATCGCTTCAAGAAAGTAGAAGCCTTTTGCTAAATTTGACAGAAAATAAAGGCTTTGTTAAGAATTATTGTGTTATTCCGCCTGCAATCGTACAAAATAAGTCGACGGAAAAAACCAATTTTTATTTTGACGAAGAGAAGTTCTGTGCTTTTGTTCTTTATCCGTATGATTCTGAAGACGTAGAATCAAATTTAAGTCAAATATCATTGGAAGATAAAATAGATTTGCTTGCAAAGATATGTTTGATTTTAAAAGAATTTCATAATAATGGCTTTATCTTAACGGATTTAAATCCACACAATTTTCTTTTTGAAAAAGATGAAATAGGTTTTAGGTTAAAATTATTTGATTTTGATTCGGTTAAAAAACTAAAAGACGAAAAATCAGTGTCTAATAAAACAGGTACACGCTTTTACTCTGCTCCTGAAGTGATTCAAAATACCATTTCTCAAATAAATTTTCAGTCAGATTATTATTCGATTGGTGCATTACTTAGTCTTTTTATTTTTGGCGATAATTTAGATATTGTATTTCCTGATAAAGATACATATCGTTTTCTTGCTCATTTGAATCAAAATGTAGAAAAAATGATTTCTCTTGAAACATTTGAAATCCTTAATTCAAGCGAACTAATTGATATTTCAAGTGGAATGTGGAATAAGTTTAAAGAGATAATCCGACATACGATAACACTTAAAAGTAAGCATAGATATAAATTTATTGATGATTTATACAATGATTTGATCATTTTAAAAGAAATCTATCAAAACAAAGGTGTGCATCCGGAAGTAATGCTTGACAATGCGAAAACTATCGCAACCGAATTTAAAAATGAGCTTAAAGACTTTGATGAAGGTTTATTATGCGATTGCGTTGTTGTAGATGACGAAACTGAATAATGTTAAAATAGGCTGTCTCGTTTCAGAGACAGCCTATGCTGTTGTTTAGAAGATTTTGCTTTCGCATAATGATGATATTTTAACAAAATCGGTTGTTGTATCAAGCAGGTCGTTGTTATATAATGATTTGAATATTGCAGCTGATTTTGCTTGGCAGTTTATACTTTTTTGCGGTGTGAAAATAATATCGGTAAATGCAGAGTATTTTATTATTTCTCCTGCAAGAATAGGATTTTCATTGAGAGCAGAAATATAAATATAATCATAAAAAGTAAAATCGTTTCCAAGTGGATAATCGATGCTTTCAAAGTGAAAGCCTATCAGTTCGCCACTTGATTTTAATCTGCTGTCTGTTTTTGCCTCTTTAGGTGATTTTAGGTATAAATCTGTATATGGCCCACCGTTAGAAAACACCTTGCTGCCCTGATAAATACACTCAACCGGTATAGATTTATCTATTGACGGTACATATTTTAAAAGAGAAAACGCACTTAGCTTAGTACCTATTTCTTCCGTTGATTTACTGGAGATTTCTAATATTCCGCAGTCCGGATGATTACTTAAAAACGCAGTGTGAATTGCATTGATGTTTTTTTGTGATTGGCATTTTGCAAAGCCGCCATTCCATTTGAATTCAATATTTACCATTTTGAAATAAGGCGGTTTAGAACTTTCTATAAATACAGGCCTTATCGCCATAAATAATCACTCCTTTTCTTTAATTTAATTCTAACACCGAAATAGAAGTGTTAATTTTTATTGGTGAAATTCCGCTTTGTGAAGCTAATGGTATAAAAAAGCATCCTGCGAAGAATTTCCTCGCAGGATACTTATATTACGCAGCATTAGTACGAGTATTTTTCCCAAATAGGACAATGGCGGTAGCTTTCGCCGTCTTTACAGACATGCTCTACATGAGCATCGCCCCAGTCCCATCTCTTACCGCATAAGTCGCAACGATAGCAGTTATAATCACCGCCATCATATTGAATGTGCAAACAAGACATGAGTCATTTCCTCCTTTCTTCGATAAATTTGTCAGACAAACTTAATTGTCTGCAACCTCATATTACAATATTTATAATAGCTAATATATTTTTTGGTGAAATTCTCAGTCCGGAATTTCGCCTTTGTTTAATGCTTCAAGAACATCTTTTATCAAATTCCATTTTTCATCATTTTTAATTACTCTTAAGCGAGGCTCGTCTTCATCAGGATAAAAATATGATGCATATGTATTAACATTTCCCTCATCATCAAGAGTGTTATCCGTATAGACTATATATACCAGTCCTTCTTCTGTATCATCATAAGTAAACAGAATTTCCATTCTTATTTGTTTTCCGTTCTCATCGGTGACATAAAAAACATTGTCTTCAGTATTCATTGCTTTTTACCTCCTTGTATTCTTCAATATTAACTACATCAAATAGCAATGCTTTGAATATTTTGGCTTTTCCACGCATTGGAACATTAAAATAATCATCTGTATGCCAATGTCCGAAAAACCAACACTTGAAATCAACCTCATACATTAGATAATCAAAGAATCCGGTCAGTTCACCGTCGTGAGGGTCAGGAATGTGGTGTAAATACATTTTAATTATTTCAGATGGGCAAGTATGTGTAATGATAAAATCGACCTTATAATCGGCATTTTTAATTGCTTGAATACCACGCTTGTATTCCTCGTCATTAGGAATTTCACCACTCCACCAAGAAATTCCCTCTTGCCTTATATATTTATCAATAGAATATGCACCACCAAAGGTAAAGAACGTTTTGCCCTCAATTATATAAATTCTGCCTCTTTCAAGATGATAAATGTTATCCCTGATTTTATGCACGGTGCTGCCGTACTTTTCAACTTCGGGAAACTTTGACAGCATATCGTGATTTTCGTGATTGCCGTCAACAAACAGAATTGTATATGGCTTGCACGATAATCTGTCAAGATCATCTTTGTCTTGATTAAATCCGACAGGATTGCTCTCGTTAAACCATATAAATCCAAAATCGCCACAGATAATAAGTGTGTCATTTTCGGTAAGTTTGCTGTCGAGTGAACCACCGTCAAAAAATCTGTTTATGTCTCCATGCGTGTCACCTGTAATGTAAATCATAATAGCCTCCTGAATAAGTTACTTTTTGAATTCGTATCCCCAATATTTAGCTGCTTGTGGACCAACAAGATTTGATGCAAATGTTTTACAGTATTTACAATTTCCGGGAGATTTGCAAAAATTTAAATCAGAATATCCGATCATCTTTTTTGTGACGGGGCATACATACATTTCATAAATGTCATCATATTCGCAACATGAATATTTGTATAATTCTTCTTCCTTTATAACAAATAAACCTTTATCATAATACTGATCCTTTAATTTATTTAAAGCGTTCTTATTGTGATTTGTAAGCGTTTTTGTTCTGGCGTCATCAAGAAGAATCGGTAAAAATCCAGCAACAGGAAGATTTATAAGACCAAGTAAAACTATCGAGAACGAATCGTGAAGATTCAGAAATTTAAGTAAGTCATTTTCATATAAAATAAAGATGATGAAGTATCCGAGTATCATAAAAAGTGGGAAAAAAGCAATTACTGTTAAAATATGATACGTTATAGGCTTGTTTTTCATAATCTCTTTTTCTTTAGTTTCGTATTCCTTTCTCAAGGGATTATTCAAATAGTTTTGTACATATTTTATTCTGTCAGATTGTTTCATAATTTACATCTCCTTTAGTTAATATATCAACTATACTTTATGGTCCGACCTTCGCCGTACATTGTTTTCACGCATTGATCTTCAGCAAGTAATGAGATAAGCTTGAGCTTCGGGGAGCTACCCCTAACTACTTACCCCGGTTTTAAAAACCACATCTTACACAGGATAGGTTCCCTGCAAATGTCACCGACCATTCAATTAGGTAAAAGTTCATTTATTGTCATTCGGCTACCATTACCGGAGTCTTCCGTTATATCCGATTTCTCGAAGTCAAGGCAAAGTGCATTGATGGCTTTACCTGAGTAATCATCGGCTGCCACGCCGATAAGCTTTCAGGTTTATTCTCGCACTGCGAGCGTGTATTATTGCACCCGGAAGTTCCGTGCTTTTCAATACGATCAACTTTGCGCCACTGGTTTACTGTTGAGGATTTTCTTCTTCTCAATCATTATCGCTAATGATTAACAGCCTTTTTGCAAAAGTATCCTTATGCATATTAACTGAGTACTACCCAGTGCCTCGGAGCGGTGGAGCCGCTTTTCTAACCGAGTTGACCATAAAGCATAATTAATATATTAACTTTTCAATGTTCTGTTTCATTTTCATTATATCATTCATTATGAATGGTATTTTGTTTTTGGTGAAAAAGAAATTTGTATTTAAATTTCCTTTACAAATATATTATAACTTGCGTTTATGTGATATGTATTTTTCTGGTGAGACATTTTTGAGCGTCTAAAAATCCTTTCACTTGCTGTCTCTATGGTTATTATATATCATATATTTTGATGTTTTGTTTTCTTGGTGAAACAACACTTGAACTCTAAAATTGTTTTTTGCTTGTTGTTTCTATAACTATTATATATCAAATAATTAAGTGCTTTGATTTTTTGGTGAAAACACGGCTATTGTAATTTTAATTGTGTAATGATAAAATAATATTGATGATTTAAGGAGGTGAGAAAATGGGCTTTGATTTGCTTAAACATGTAAAAAAATCAAATTATGAAAACAGCGCACTTATTGCACCGGCAGGATATGGGAAAACTCAATTTCTTTTAAAATGCTTTGAAGCATTAAAGAGCGAGAACGGTGTTGTGCCGTGCTATATTGATGCGGCTGCGTTAAATACTAAAGATTTATATACTGAATTGCAGAAATATTTTTTCAAGGACGAAAAAAGTTATTTGGGTTCAATTGAGTTCTTTAAACGTTTTTATAACATGGTTTCAGCACAATCTGATATTAAGTATATTTTGCTTATAAACCATTATGAGGACGCTTTTAATAATGAAAGTATTGCCGATGTAATAAACATTATAGAAAATTTTGTTAAAATGGGTTGTTGCGTTATTGTTACCTCTGCCTTTAATGACGGCAAAGTGTTTAAAAATTTCAAAGTGATCGAACTTGAATCTCATTCAAAAGAAAAAATAATATCTATTTTAGAGAATAAATTTAAGAATTCACCTGAATTTGATTTCAGAAATCTTAAAGAACAGGTTTATTCAATAATATCAACTCCGTTAATGCTCGGGTGGTATATTGAATTGATTAAGACGCATTCTGCTAACGATGTAATGATAAATTCAGAACATCAGCTTATGGACAGAAGATTTAACGAAGTTCTCAATAATGATTTTGTTTTAAAAACTGCATATTATTGTGTAGAACATAAAACAAAATATATTACCGAAAAAGAACTTGTTGAACTGCTTTTGGCGAATAACGGTAAAATGCGTTTAGTATCAAGAATTTTTGGTAAAAAGCATATAAATGATTTTGAAGCCGATGCTTTAATGCTTGAAAAATACGGCATTGCAAAATATGAAAAAAACAATCAAAAACTTGTTTTTTCAAACCAAATATATGTTGATTATTTCGCTGCTAAAAAAATCGGCAGAGATGTAAACAACAATAACTTTGATGTGTTTGATAAATTTATTTTCAGTGAGCAGATTTGTAAGTTTCTGTCTTATGAAATTGATAAACGCAGTCTGCTTAACGAATTGGATTTACTGCGAGCAAACCAAAGTGGTAATGTCAACAGGTGCTTTGAATCCTGTGATGATATTGTTAAAACCACGAATTTGGTTAACACATTATATTTTTACAAAAACAGCTTTAAGGATTGTGATTTGCACAGCCTTGATTTGCGTTTGTGTAATTTTATAGGCAAGGAATGTGTCAACACGGATTTTTCAAATTCGTTATGCAATGACGCTTGCTTTGTTCCGTTTGAAGGATGGAGCAATTATGTTAGGTCGGTACCAAAAACAGGATTTTTTGCAATAAGCGAGGATGGAGAATATTTCGCAACCGGTGATGAAAATGCGGTTAATATTTGGGACGTTAAGTATTCAACCGTTATTTATAGAGTGCTTAGTGATGAATCCAATTTGTTTACTGATATTGGCTATAAAAAAGATACAGGCTTTGTTATTAGTGCTAATAGTGAGTTGTATTCGTCTGTGATAGTGAAAATAAAAAACGGTATCATTAGTCAAAGTTTGAATTATGATAAAAATATAGTTTCGTCTTGTATTGAAAAAAGTAAAAAGGATTCTGCCGATAAATTCGATTCATATGGTACGCTTTGCTGTAAACAGGAAAATTTTGCGCTGCTTCGCTCAGATGAAAATTCTTATTACGGAAATGCTTATTTGTTGTTTGATACAGAAAATGAAAAATTGCTTTCGGTATGCAAGGTGAATCGGCATTTATTGGCAGAGGAAATTGTGCAGGATGGTGATGAAATTGAAATTCTTTTTAGCACTAAACCATTGAAATCAATTTGCTTTAATGATTCAACTAAAGAAATATATCGAAAAAAATATCCGTCATTAAATAACAGAGTGATTCAAGATCCTAATAAAAGGAATATATTATGCGATTTCGGATTCAATTTTTGTTATGAAAAGTGGTTCTTTAACAAAACTTATTCACAAAGTTATAAGGGGCAATCGATATCAAGCCAAAGGGCCGTTCGCTCAATTATTCATTTTTATCATGGAATTATTACAAAGAATGAGCCTATATGTTTAATAGATGATAACCTTGTGCTTTGTTTTAACTGTGAACTGTTTGGCGATAATACAATAATAGGTTTTAAGGCAATGGATGACAGATGTTTTTATGGTTACGGTAATAATAAGTTGTATATTTATGACAGTAATTATAAAACGTTGAATCTTTTTGATATACATGAAAAATACAATATAAAGTTTGGTTGTAGTTATGAGCAAATAAATATTATTAAATTGGAAAACAGAACATTTTTAGTTATTGGAAATTCAATTTATAAAGTTATTTTTAATGAGGAAAGCAAAAAAATAGAACTTGGGTTTATAAAGAAATTTGAATTGACTTTTAAGAAAGAATATTTGCATATAATTGAAAACTTTCCTTGGAGCGAAATGATGAGTGAATTTTGGAGTTCTCATTTGTATAGCAACTATTTCAATGATACACCGTATATTCTTAGTGCGAATACTTTTCGCAAAGACACCATTGGATTTTTATTAAGAGTAAAGATTCGTGAATTTCTTAAAAACAACCCATCATATGTATTTAATTCTAGTATGATAAATGTGTTTGCAAATTATATGACGGAACTTTTTTTGGATTTTAAAAATGTACCTTGTTATGATAATAAGGATTATATTGAAGGAATGAAGGATTTTTGTAATGTTTGCGATGATGGAATTATTTATTATAATGGCCAAACAAGTTGCTATGTAAGTTTAGATGACAACTTGAACGAAGCAAATAAAGTGGAATATAATAACGGCGTTTTAGAAAATATTTGCAGATACGGTGTGCATTATGATTATAATAAGCATTTATATGATGTTACAAATCATTATCAATTATTTGATATACATAAGTCGTATGGGCAAAATAAGACGGAACAACTGATTATTCCTATTTATGATTTGAATTTATATAATGCTAATACAGATTGCATATCAGGCATATCAGCTGTGGTTAAAGATATTCTTGAAAAGCAAACAGAAATTTATACTAAGAACCTAACATTTAATGATTAAGTGAAGCCCTCGGCGATTATCTGCCGAGGGCTTCACTTTAGTAATATTCGTTATTTATTTGGGCTATTTCTTTATTTAATCTATAAGAGAGAACAATTAAGTTGTTATGTGCATTTTTTGCAAGCTGCGCCGTTTTATTGGTGTTTTCAGCAGAACCGTTTGTAATTTCTTTTGCTGAGTCTTGAGTATAAATGTAATATTTATCGATTTCGGGGTCTGTGAAATAGTAAATCAAGTTTTTGTTTTCATCCATTTCCGCATAGAAACAATAGCAATCTGTTTTTTCTTTTTCAATTTCAAGCGTTTGTGATTTGAAAAATATCAAGGCAGAAATACAACTCATTTTTGATGATTCATACATAAATACTATGACAAAAAACATTTGAGGCAACAGCGTTAAAAACGGAACAATAGTTTGGCTATTTAACACCACAACAACGCTTAAAATCAAATACATACTTCCAAAAATATATATTGGCACTTTTGAACATTCGTGATGTTCTGAAATAAGTAAAAACAGATAAAATCCTGCCAAAAGTATCGGCAAAGCTATTGTGTTTATATGAGCAACTGAAAAGAACGCATTTAATATTGTTTCAAAGCTAAAGTTGAAAAAAGCGTATGCCGATGAAAAAAGTGCTATCAATGAAAGTATAATTAAGGTGTAACTTTTTGTACTGAATGTTGATTTAAAAATTTTTGTTTTAAATCCTGTTGGCAGAATAGTAGTTAAAAGTAATGCGATATTCAAAGCGGAGATTATTACTGTTATAGTTAATAATGTCATATGTTCTTTTGATACAAAAGAGTAGTCCAGGTTTATAAATAAAGCTATATAAGAAATTATACTTATAAGAAAACCGCCAAAGGACGCTATATATTTAGATGTGTTAATTTTTTTAAATTTCTTCATTTTTAATTTCCTCCATGTATTCATAAGCTTTTTGATTTTCGTAGTATAATGTCCACATATGCACAAAAAGCTGAAGTGAACAAATAGGCATTAACATAATGAAACTGTCGGCACCCTTGAAATATGCCAAATACATCAATATTGCGGATTCAATAAGACAAGCCGGTATAGTGTATTTTTCATAATCTATTTTATTTGAGATTAAGCTGCCGATAAGGGAGATCGTAAAGCAACCGAATAAAATGCCATAGAATACAGCGTGCAATACTGAAACGGTAATATCATTTATGCTATACGAGAGTAACGGTTTAATTCCGAGCCTTACAAAAAGATAAAGTGATGTAAGTACAGGAATTATTTTTGTAATGAAATTGTTTTCTTCATTAAAAATTATGCTATAAAGCAAGGCGAAACCCATAATACAAACAGCTAATGTTTCATTAACAAATTGGACATCATCAATGATAAATCCATTAAAAATTAAAAGTCCCATTGCCGCAATGGTGCTGATGACAGCACCTATAACGGTTTCTATTTTTGTTTTTCTGCTTTTCATTTAATTTCCCTCCTTGAAATATTCATTGTAGTATTTATCAATTACTGTTTTCGCAATTTCTAATTCGGCTTCTGTTTTAAGCTCTTCCAGATAAGTAATATCGTTAGTGCTTTTTACTATTCCGGCATAAACATTGAGTTTTTCATCATTTTCAAAACCGTAAAGCAGATAATCGTTGCCCATAAAGCGATATGTGGCTAATACCTTACATTCAACCTCATCGCCATAAAATGAAATATTTATATATTCATTTTCGTAAGTTTGCACTGTAGGTGTAGTTGTGCTATTCATTTTTATTAACCTCCATTTTGATTGAGCTTCTATGCGGAAGATTTATGTATGTCTTTAAATCAATCCTTGATTTTTGGCAAAGTTGTGATAAGTTTGAATTTCAGAATTGGCATATTCTTCAGCGTTTACTTCGCAAAGTTGACTTTTGTATGCAGAAAAATCCTCATCTGCGTCCACATAGTTATGAAAGTCTGTTTGATATGCTTTGGCATATTCAATAATAGGTAAAATTTTATATTTTTCCTGTTCATTTACAGATAAATTTGAAAAAACATTTTCATAGAAATCTACATAAAAATGTTGTTGAGCGTGTTTGGCTTCGTGAAGCAAAGTTGAGATTACATCTTCGGGAGAGTGTTCTTGAATGACTTGGTTATTTATCACGATTGTATGTGATGAATTTGAATAGTAGCCATAAGTTAAAATGCCGTTATCGGACGCATCAATTTGTTTTATTTTTACATCAATGTTGAAGTTGCATCCAAGTATATACTGTTCGTACTTCAATATATTGGATAACAGTTCGGCTTGACTGATAGGGTCTAAGTTCTTGAAATTATTACTGTATATTTCTTTTACATTTTCTTTAATGTTATCAAAAGACTTTGAATTGTCAAAATATGAATCGGGCAAATTTTTGTAATCTGATTCTTTTGGCTTTTCTGTCGTATCTATGTCAGTTGATTCGGACGATTTTCCGTCTAATAACACTGAGGCGATGCTGTTGTAAACCCTACAAAAAGAACAATGGTGGTTCTCGTTTAGTGCAATTATTCCATGTACTAAAAGTATTGTTGAAATAACAAATACAATTGTTGCAACAGTTGTAATTATTTTGTCGATGTAAAACAGTTTTTTCTTCTTCTTTTCGTTATATGATTTATTGATGGGCTTTACACTTACTTTTACTTTATCTGATGAGTTGTAGGTGTTTGTGTTGTTGTCCATAAAGCTTTCCAACAAATTTTCATAATCTTTTTTTGTTAAATCAGCCATTTTTATTCTCCTTATATATTTATTAGTAAATATAAAATTCCTAAAAAGCACATTGCTTTTATTAGCACACTTAAAAGGGTAATGTTGATTTTGCAAATTACATCAACAATCAAGTTGACAATGAGAAAAACAACAAGCATTATTAAAATTTTTGCAATCATATAGCATGACCTCACTTTCAATTTTAATAATACAATGAATTTTAATTTTTATAGATTTTTTGGTGAAAATAAAACAGCGCCAATGCTCAATTAAGCATCAGTGCTGTTTTACAAGACTTATATTTATTTTAGTACAAAACGATATTTGAATTTTGTTTTGCAAGGTTTTGCATTTTTTCCGTATAGCCGTTGATGCAAAAGAATACAAAATGTTCATTTCTGTTTTGCTTATTCCAATTTACTTTTTTCGCCTTTTCAAGCAAGTCATAATACACATTAACATCAAGCGGCTTTTTGGTATATTTGCATTCGCCGAAAATTATATTATTAGAATTATCTGTTGCGACAATATCAATTTCTGTATCTTTCCTGTCCCACCATTTGCCGATTTTTGTGGGAGTGAAACCGAAAGCGTTTTTGATAATCAGCTCAGGGAGATATTGATTTTTGCAAATATCCTCATACACATAAGCAACATGATTTTTTATAAAGCCCTCTTTGATTTTGTCAAGAACAAAATCTATGTGTTCGCTTTCAATGTATGATTTGTAAGGATATACAAACTTAAACCAAAATCTTATATAGTTATCCTTGATTTTATATAGACCCATTTTGCTTTTTTCGGGCTTATCTTCCGTTATGGGAACAACTCTTTCTATAATATCAAGGTCAATCAAAACTTTTAAGTATTTCGGCAAATTTGTTGCCTTTATTTCCAACGCATTTGATATATCGCTTAACTGTTCGCAGCCACAGGCTATTGTTTTGATGATTGAATAATAACTTCCGACCTCTTGTACTTCATTTTTTAATAAAAATTCAGGCTCCTCATATAAGTAACTTTGAGAATTCAAAATAGAATTTTTTATGGCAGTATAGATATCGTCGTCGCTTTCAAACATTTCAATATATTTTGGAACTCCGCCGGTAACGGAATACGCTTCGATTAAGAATTTTTCATCTGTGCTGTCAATAAATTCTTTGTAATACTTAAAAGGAATTTGCTTTAATCTGATTTGCTTTGTCCTTCTTCCGTACAGCGGACTGTCATATGACAGAGTTTGGCTGTACATCATATTTATCAACGAACCGCATAATACAAGCATTACATTGTTATTTTTAAGCTTCGTGTCCCATATTTTTTGGAGTACGGAGATAAAACTCGGATTTGATTTGCCTATATATTGAAACTCGTCAATGATTATAAGCTTTTTATTCTCTGTCTTGTAATCAATTATTAAATCAAACAATTCTTCCCACGAAAGGCTTGCTTTTTTAACAAGCGGATTTGATGTGTATTCGCTTACGATTGATGAAAATGCCTCTCTGTTCATCTTTTCAGATTCTTCCGTCGCAAGAAATCTTATACATTTTTTATCTCTCGAAAACTCATTTAAGAGTTCTGTTTTTCCGATTCTTCTTCTGCCGTAAAGCACAACTAAGGAAGATGAACTGTTGCTATATTCATTTTCAAGCGTTTCAAGTTCTTGAAATCTGTCAACAAATTTTTTCATTATATCCGACCTCCCGATATAGTGTTTGTATCTCTGCATATAATTATACCACAAAGTATAATTATTTCAAGTATAATTATCAAGATGTCGGGGGGATGAAGTATACAGTGTTTTGTATATTTATTTTTCGGTTTCCGGCAAGTCCATGCTTTTTCAAGCATACCTGACGAAAGATATAACATGCATTACACATTATTACCTTTCAAAATTTGATTCCCAGTTCATTACATATTCTTTTTCGCCGGTCAATTCGTCCAACTGCTCACTTTGAATAATGAATCTTTCTCTTTGGTAAAACAATATTGCCCTAACATTTTTTTGATATACATTTAATTGTAATTTGGCTTTTTTATTCTTGATATAATCCAGCAATTTTTTACCTATGCCATGAGACTGCATTTCATCAGCGACAAAAATACCTTCAATATAATCATCTTTTAAACCTATAAAGCCTTGAATTTTGTTGTTATTCTCATACACATAGACTTCCGATTGAAGCAACATTTCTTTCACAAATTCATAATTACTTATCCAGTATTGTTCAGGAATAAAAAAATGTGCTTTAAGATTGGTATTTAACCATATATGAGAAACCTGATTTATATCTGTTTTCTGCAACTTTCTAATCATATCTGTCAATTCTCCATTTACTTTTTTGATTATACCACAAAGTATAATTATTTCAATTATAAAAGCGTTGAAGATTTTGCCTTTCTCCAACGCTTTTTCTAATGGGTATGTAGACCTTTTTTCGTTAATTTTATGTTTTTAA
>DAVZKM010000006.1:0-28567 GCA_052272245.1 Eubacterium sp. | reverse complement strand
AGCACGAAGAAATGGGCTGTATCTGCTTTGAAAATCCTGAAATGGGTATCTATTTCATCGAAGATCCGGACGGCTATTGGCTCGAAATTTTACCGTAATTAAGTTACACTATAATAAAAAGAGTTGAGGAATACAATTTCTCAACTCTTTTATGTTTATGCAAGCAGTTTATTTAATTTTGAAACTATTTTTTCTTTTTCGCCGCTTCCTGTTGTGTTCAACCTTATTGTTCGTAAGTCATATTTGGCGAAAAAGCTGTCTTTTATAATATCCCTTTGATAAGATTACACACAAGGTTTTAGGAATCATAATAAAAAATTTTGGAGTTTGAAGAGTGGCTTTCCGAATAGAATCAAGAAAAACAAATAACTATAATTAATCTTACGGAGCCGTTTGAATAACAGCTCCGTTTTATTTTGACTTTTTCTTGCTTTTCCCAGCTTTTGAGAAAGTTTGACAAGGAAAACCACCGCATAATACATCAAACTTTGGAATACAGTTCTCTTTAACAGCCTTTTTTATGTCACTTCCTACGAAGAATTCTTCATTTGGACAAAAATTATTCTTGTATACTTCTCGGCAAGCTGCATTTATATCGCAAGCATAAACACACTTACCGCCTAAATTGCTCATAGCTTGGTGAAAACCGCCAATACCACAAAATAAATATATAAATTTAAAATTTCTGTTTTTCTCCATAATTTCCTCTAAATTTATTATATTTGTTTAATTATAACATTATATGACTTTTTTTCAATGGGAGTAGTGATTTGTGTTAAATTATGAATATACTATTATCACGGAATACCGTTATAATTTAGACAAGGTGGTGATAGCGTGAATGTTAATTATTTAGTCGCCGAAAAGCAAATTTCCAAATACAATTTATCAAAATCAACAGGCATACCGTACTCTACTATAAGCGATATTTGCAATGTTGTTGATTATATGCACCCACAGCATTTGGTTTTCAGTTTCGAGCTGTTCGGTTATGTCTTCATGTTCGTCCATTTGCTCCGACTTTTAAAAATGTTAAGGGCGTTAGTTTCAATTTGTATTGATGAAGAGAAATCCATACCAAAAATCAAATATGAAGACGGTGATATTTGTATAAAATATATCCTCACATCTATGGAAGAATCAATACTTATTCGGATGACCAAGCACTGATGTTTTAAAGAGATAGTATGGCGAATATATAAATAATTCTTCTTTTGACGGTATTGAAAACATGTAAAACATAAGGTGTTTGAGAGTAGAATTGCTTTAAAATAGAAAATTTGTAATATGTGCGACAAGTTTTGCTTGCCAAAATGAATTGCTGAAAAAGTATCAAAAGGTAAAAAAGGGCGGTCAATGTCGTCTTTTATATATTTCTCTATCAATTCAAAGATTTAAATAGTATACAGATTTGATACAGAAAAATGAATAATTGGGTAATAATATTGGGTACAGGAAAAGCATGAACAATTGTTAATTCCCGTAATATTAATAATAAATTATGGGAATATGCCCGTAGATTATTGACTTTCCCCATAATATATGGTATTTTTTAAGGGAAAGATGTGGAGGTGAGGTTATGAGAAACTTTAATTACTCTGAAATCAGCAATAAAAAATGGGATTCCGAGATGCTTGGATTAATTGCAGCTATCTATAAGGAGGCTGGAAAGCAGGAGTTGTATTTGAAACAATGTCCTGCTCAATTGGAAAGGCTTGTTGAAATTGCAAAGGTGCAGAGTACGGAAGCGTCAAACTCAATCGAGGGTATTGTTACTACAAATACCCGTGTTCGTCAGCTTGTAGAAGAAAAGACAACTCCAAAAAACAGAAATGAACAGGAAATCGCCGGATATCGTGATGTGCTTTCCGCTATTCATGAGAGCATTGACGCTATACCTATTACACAAAACTATATTTTGCAATTGCATAAGATGTTGTACAACCATATGAATAATCCAATGGCAGGCAGAACAAAAAGCGTACAAAATTATATTAGTGCCGAATATCCTGATGGTCACAGAGAAACACGTTTCACGCCGTTATCTCCTTTTGCAACACCTGATGCTTTAGATAAGATCTGCGAGGAATACAATCGTGTTATAGGCAATATGGAATTAGAACCGTTGATAGCAATACCTGTGTTTATTCATGATTTCCTTTGTATTCATCCTTTTAACGATGGTAATGGCAGAATGAGCCGTTTGTTGACTACACTGCTTTTATATCGCAGTGGCTTTTATGTAGGAAAGTATATATCGCTTGAAGCTAAAATTGCAAAGGATAAGGATTTATATTATGACGCCCTTGCACAGGCACAAATCGGCTGGCACGATGGTAGTGAAGATAAATTGCCTTTTATTAAATTTTTACTTGGAACTATCCTCTCTGCGTATAAAGATTTTCAGGAAAGATATGAACTTGTTGAGGAAAAACTTACTGCTATCGAAATTGTAAGAAAAGCAACTATGTATAAAATCGGCAGATTTACAAAGCAGGATATCCGTGAACTATGTCCGTCATTGAGCCTGAGTTCAATCGAAGTGTCGCTGCGTAAACTCGTTGAATCCGGAGAATTAAAGAGAGAGGGTAGCGGTAAATCCACCTGTTATTATAGGATAAAATAATAACTTTTCAGGAGAGATGATTTCTTCTATGGTCGTGTTTTATAGTTGGCAAACTTAATGATTTGGTGTAAACTGAACATATAGTTTGAAGGATTTTGTATCCTTTGAACCCCCATTGAGGTTGGTAGCGTAAATGGGGATTTTTTGTCTCTTCAGCAAAGTGATATGCACCCCAAAAGTCAGACACTTTTGGAGGTGCATTTTTTATGGGAAAGAAAGGAAATAAACAAAAAAGATACAGTGCAGAGTTTAAAATATCTGTTGTAATGGATATGCGAGAAAATTATTTATCCCACAGAGAAACTGTACGCAAATATTGGAACACGCAAAACCGAACAGAAGAAGATAATTATCTTCACACATTGAGAAACTGGGAACGCATATATTTAGAAGAAGGAGCCGAGGTTCTAATGAAAGAAAGACGAGGCAGAGCTTGTTCCGCCGGCGGGACAAGAAAAGGCAGACCGCCGAAGTTGGACAAAAAGGTAGAAGAGGATTTAATAGCAGAAAATCAGCGACTTCGAATGGAGATAAAATACATAAAAAACTGAGTGCCTTAGTTTTTGCGGAAGAGCGAGAGAACGGCAAAAAGCAAAAAGTATTTAATAAAAACATAAAAAATTCCGCCAATGACCAAAACCATTGACGGAGTTTATTTAAATAAATGTATCGATTATTTTATTGATGATTTCCAAATTATATTCTTCATAGAGTGTGTTATTAAATACATTGTTTTTATACATTGCATTATCAATAGCTATTGTGAACGGCTCAAAATCCTCTTTCCAAATAACGCTTACACCTGTGCCTAAATTCTCATAAGGTTTTTTCATGGTGTCATTTACAATTCCAACAGCCTTAATGTTTAATTGCTTTGTTTTTGGTATGAATGATTTTATGTACATGATGTCTCCCAATTTTATTGAATTTAGCATTAAATGTAACGCAGGAGCTTCGTCATTATTCCATCCGATACAAGCACAATCATTGTTTATAAATTCTTCTGTTTTGTCTGCAGGTTCTGCACTGTTATAAAATGCACCTATTCCCCAAATTGCCATAAAATAAATCCTCTTTTCTAAAAACTAATCACTTACGAAACCAAGTGTAGCCTTCCATTTCTGTATATGGTCCCATACTGAATGAAAAGTATTCTTTTAATAATTTTGCTGCCGTTTCAGAGTTGCTAAGTTGTGTTACGGTAGGATTTCCGATTAAAGTATCATGTTTAGTTCCTTTGCTATCAAAGTATATTTTTCGTCTTTCCCATCCATTTGTATTTTCAAAATATACATTTTTTAAAGTATCACATCGTAATTGACCTGATATTTCATTTAAACTTGCAGGTAATATTAATGAAGTTAAAGATTTACAATTAATAAAGGCAGTTAAATTTATAGAAATAAGATTTTTTGATAAATTTACATGTTGTAACGATAAACATTCTTCAAATAGATGTTCGTTGATTTTGTTGACATTATTAGGAATTGTTATTTCAATTAAGGATTTACAATTCCTAAACACATAGCTCTCAATTTCTGTAATTGATTCTGGTAAATTAATTTTTGTCATTGATGAACAGTTGAAAAAAGCATATTTATCAATTTTAATTATGGTTTCTGGTAAAATTATACTTTCCAAATATTTACAATCCTGAAATCCTTTTTCTGCAATAGTGGAAACCTTTCTTCCGTTGAATGTTGCAGGTATAACTATATTCTCGGCAACATTTTTATAATCATCTTTGATTGATACACTTAATGTGCCATCATCAAGTCTTGTAAAATTGAGCATTGAAATAGAATCATTAACATCTGAATTTATACTGCCAAGATTATCACTTGTACCGTCAGTGTAAGTAATAATCAGCTCACCATTAACCAGTTCGGTTTTAGCAATACCTCTGCCGTCTTTACCATCAACACCTGCGTCACCTTTGTCTCCCTTATCGCCCTTGTCGCCTTTTTTACCTTTAACATTGCCGAGGTTAAGGACTGAATTATCTGTAAGGGTAACAATTAACTCACCGTCAGGTGAAAGCGTAACGCTCTTTATGCCTGTTCCGTCAGAGCCGTTTATGCCGTCCCTGCCTGTAACTTTGCCAAGATTTTTAACATCGCCGTTTGTGTAGGTTAAAACAAGCTCACCATTTTCATTGATTTCTGATTTTGAAATGCCGATACCGTCAGCACCCTTGATGTTGCCGAGGTTAAGAACAGTTCCGTTTGTAAGTGTAACAGTCAATGCACCGTCATCGGAAACAGTTACATTGTCAATGCCTATACCATTCTGACCGTCAGTTCCGTTAATTCCGTCTTTACCGTCAATACCATTCTTTCCGTCAACACCATTAGTGCCGTCTTTACCGTCCTTGCCTACGATACAGCCAAGATTGATTGTCTGATTGTCAGAGAATGTGAGAACAAGTTCACCATCAGTATTGATGTTTACATTGCTGATACCAATACCATCTTGACCGTCCTGTCCATCAACACCATTCGCACCGTTTATACCATCAGCACCTTTTTCGCCTGTATCACCTTTATCACCCTTGTCACCTTTGTCACCCTTTTCACCTTTTGCACCGTCTGTACCATTGACACCATCTTTGCCGTCAATTCCGTCACGACCGTCCTTACCCACAACAGTACCAAGGTTTGTTGATGTGCCGTCTGCGAAGATAATAACAAGCTCACCATTTTCGTTGATTTCTGTTTTTGAAATTCCGTTTTTGCCGTCTGCGCCATCTTTACCGTTTTCACCAACGACTTTACCGAGATTTACAGTAGAATTATCTGAATAGGTGATAATAAGCTCACCAAGTTCATTGATTGATGTGTCAGCAATTCCGATACCGTCAGTACCATTCGTTCCGTCCTTACCGTCTGTTCCGTTGATACCGTCTTTACCATCTG
Source organism: Eubacterium sp. (assembly GCA_052272245.1). Lineage (GTDB taxonomy): Bacteria > Bacillota > Clostridia > Oscillospirales > Acutalibacteraceae > Eubacterium_R. The sequence goes on along the minus strand of DAVZKM010000006.1, from coordinate 23,026 downwards.
CACCGTTCTTACCGTCGGTGCCTTTTATTTTGCCGAGATTTAAGGTTGTGCCATTTGATAAAGTGATATTGAGTTCATCATTTTCAATTACGATAGTTTCAATACCTACACCGTCAGCACCATTCAAGCCGTCTTTACCGTCAGTTCCGTTCTTGCCGTCAAGACCATTTGTACCATTTATACCATCTTTTCCATCAACACCGTCACGACCATCTCTGCCGTTTGCACCTACAACAACACCGAGATTGTCGATTACATTATTTGAATAAGTAACAATCAGTTCACCGTTTGCGTTGATTTCGGACTTGATAACACTAACGCCGTCCTGTCCGTCTTTACCGTCTACACCATTAGTGCCATTAACTCCATCTTTACCATCTTTGCCGTTCGTTCCGTCAATACCGTTTTTTCCATCTTCACCTTTCTCGCCTTTAGCACCAATAACATTACCAAGGTTAGATTTCTGGTTATTTGAATATGTAAGCACTAATTCACCATTTGAATTGATTTCAGCATTAGTTACACTGATACCGTCTTTTCCGTCAACACCTTTCGTACCGTTTACACCGTCTTTGCCTACGATAGTACCAAGGTTAGCAGTTGTGCCGTCTGAGTAGGTTAACACAAGCTCACCGTTTGTATTGACAGTTGATGAAGTAATACTGATTCCGTCCTTGCCATCAACTCCGTTTACTCCATCGGTTCCTTTAAGACCATCTTTTCCGACGACACAACCGAGATTAGCACTCTGTCCGTTGGAGTAGGTCAAAACCAATTCACCGTTATCATTGATTACAGAATTGACTACGCTAACACCGTCAGTACCGTTTGCACCTACGATTTTATCAAGGTTTACTGTTGAGCCGTCGGAGAAGGTGAGGATAAGCTGACCATCATCATTTACACTTGCTGATGAAATGCCTGTGCCATCTTGACCGCCCTTGCCATTAACACCATCTTTACCATTCGTGCCATTTACTCCGTCAGTACCATTTTTGCCATCAATTCCATTCGCACCGTCTTTACCGTTCTTTCCGTCAACACCGTTAGTGCCGTTTTTACCATTGGCACCATTCTTGCCGTCAGAGCCTGCAACTTTACCAACATTGATTGTTGTGCCGTCAGATAGCGTGATGATTAAATCACCATCTTTTGAAAATTCAGCATTTGTTATTGTTGTGCTGCTCTGATTGGAAACATTTGCAACTGCCTTGTTCCATTCGTTCTCTGTTCCTGTATAGCCATTATCAACTGCGATTTCATAAGCAGACTTGCCGTTAAGAGTTTTGAGCCACTCCTCAAGACTGCCGTTATATCCCTGCTCAACTGCAAGCTCGTATGCTGACAAGCCGTTTTTAACCTCACTTGATGCAGGTAAAGAATTATTCTTATGTACATAATTTGCAACAATAAATGCAATACCAATCATAAGCAATATCGATATAATAATGCATATTGCTTTGGTTACGATTTTCTTTTTGTTTTCTTTTTTCTGCTCCATTTTCTTACTCCTTTGAATATAAAAGTATAAAATAGTCATTTTTTACAATTATAATACTCAAATTGTAGATTGTCAACGCAAATAGTAGAATTGCAAGAAATGTTAATCTTTTTCATTATAAAATTAGAAAGAGGTGAGATTATGAGTTTCGGTGACAATTTGCGTGAATTAATTGAAGAAAGAGATTTAACACAAAAGGAGCTTGCAAAACAATTAAACATTGCTCCGTCAACAATGGGCAGTTATGTTCAGAATACAAGAGAGCCTGATTTTAATACTTTAAAACTTTTAGCAAATTATTTTAATGTTTCAACTGACTATCTTTTAGATTATCAATCAAATCAAACTATAAGTCATCAAGAAGATGATTTGTTGCGTATTTTTCGTTCCTTGTCAAATTCGCAAAAGGATATTTGTATTGAACAGTGCAAAGCATTTGTCAAAATAAATTATAGAGAAAAAGAAACAACAGCAAAATCATCATAGGAAATTTTAATAGAATTTAGAAAAATTAAGCCATTGAAAAACTGAACTGTTTTAATCGCAGTATCGGTAATTCAATGGCTTTTTATTTTTATGCCTGTTTTTAGATGAACGAAAAGCAGTCTGTCTGAGCCGTTTATTTTTCAAAGAGCAAACCGTTTCGCCGAAATGTAATAAACGGCAAACAAGGGCGTACAGACGGCATTAAAAGTGAATAGAGTCTTTATAGGCAAAAAATATATTCATTACTACAACAATGAACGTATTTCCTTAAAACTAAAAGGAATGAGCCCGGTACAATACCGAACTCATTCACTTGCAATTTAATATTTAATTTTGTCTAAACTTTGGGGTTCACTTCATGAACTGGTGGTTATGATTTATGCTGTTTTTTTACAGCACCTTTGGAAATTTATTGTGGTGAGGATTTTGCTAAACGTTTGTCGCACGTAATTCTATTAGTGTTTGAAAAGTATGTTTTTTGATTTTTGTTGTCAATTTGCCATTGTATTTTTTACAAATATCATTAAGTATAATTAATCCAAGACCATAGTGATTTTTTGAATTGTGCTTTTTTGTTTCAAAAGAATTTTCAATCAATAGTGTAAATTCATCATCAACACAATATGAATAAATATTGATAAATTTGTTTTCAGAATTCTTTATAGCCTCGATAGAATTATCAAGTATATTGCAAAAAATACGACATAAATCAAAGTCATTAATGAAAATTTCTTGAGGTAAAGTAACTTTTGCTCTTATATTTGTATTTTCGGGTAAATTTGAAAGTTTTTCATTTAATATTGCTTCAATTAAGCAATTGCTTGAATAATTATTAATTTTAATTTTATTGAAATTGTCAATGGTAGTATTTAGTTGCTCTTTTGATAAATCAGAGTTGCTTTTGTATTGATTAAGTGTTTCATATAATGAATTTTTTATTTTAACAATTTTATCAGATAATTGTTCGGATTGCTCTTGTTGAAGTAAGATGTTCTGTTTTGAAATGTTTGTTTTTTTCTCGATTTTCTTTAAATAACTAAATTTATTAATATTTATTAAAAAATATAGGATATAAATTAATAAGGTAACCGTGAGAAAAATAATATAGTAATTATTAAAAACAAAATTCATTTTAGAGTTTGAAATAACATCTTTCGTATTTGAAATCTTATAATGTTGAAAGTCATTTGATATGCATATCGAAAAAAATATATATTGCCATAAAATATTAGGAACACTGAACAAGACAAAACTTTTTAAATTTATAATTGATGTTTTGTCTTGCTTTTTTATACAACAATAAATTCCAATAAATATAAAATATATTAAAGCTGTAATAAATGATAAAACAAAAGATGTTGTTGGTTTTTCAATATTAACATTAGTATGTAGAAATAGATTATATTCAATAAATCCAGAGAGTAAACAAATAATAAAGTTGTAAGAGCAATAAATAATTTTTTCTAAAAAAGAAGATTCAGTTAACATAAATAGAAAAAGAAAAAATAAAGCATGAAAGAAAAAAACTATCCAATTAGTATATCCTGAAACTTTATTATCATAAGCTGTTGCTAAATAATTAAACACAAAATAAATCATAAATGCTGTTAAAAGTTTTATAAAGAAATGTTTTTTGGTTTTGAATACAATGGGGATTGGAAGGAGTATCATTAATGATTGAAAATTTGTTGAAATTAACAAATAAATTGGCATATGGTACATTGGTGTTATTCCTCGTATATATTTAATTCTTGTAATTTATTTTGAAGATTATTGATGATTTTTTTCGAAGTGTTTTGAGAAATAGAATTTGATTTATTTGATAAAATTAATGCTTGATTTAGAATGTTATTTATATCATGTTTGATTTTGTGTACTTGCATATAATCTTCTTTAATTAAAAGAAATTTTGCATACTCTTGTTGATATTGCTCCATATTGTTGTTATATCTATTAATTATTTCATTTTCATAGTCTATTTTTTTTATGATTTTATAGGATATTACAAATGAAAAAAGTAGGAATAAAAACGATATAAAATATTTAATAAAAAACAATTTGGTATTATCAATAGATTTTAATGATGATGGATGAATTTTAAATGTTACTAAAGGAAATATAAAAAGGCATAGATTTAATACTATGTATATTGCAAATAATAAATGTCTGATTGTTTTTTTATTCATTTATTCTTCCTACCTGAAATTCTAAATAAGCTTTTGTTGCTTCGATAAGTTTTGATCGACTAATTGGTATTTCGCATTCGTTTATAAGAGTAAACCTATTATTAACTATTGCTCCATTTATATAATATAAATTTATTAGATAACTTTTATGACAATGAACAAAGTAGTTAGGGAATTTGGGAATGACGTTATCTATCTTATCATAAAACTGAAATATGCCATTAACAGTATGTATTAGTATTTTTCTTTTGTAACTCTCTACATAGGTTATTTCATTAAATGGTATTTTTGCAGTTGTGTTTTTGTTTTGAATAGAAAAAAATTTGTTTTGTTTATTTTCTTGATTAATATCAATATTGTTGATGTGAGAACAAAGGAGATCAATGTTTAATGGTTTTCGCACATAAGCAAAAGGGCGAACTTTTATAAAAATATTTTCAACTACTTTTTCAAAACCGGTAATAAAAATTATTTCTATATTTGGAAATTTTTGTTTAGCATAAAAAGCCAAATCAATTCCACTAGCATTCTTAAGACATATATCCATAATTAACAAATCAAACGCTTCGTTATTAATAATATTTATAAATTCATCTTTATTTGTCGTAAAAACTAAAGAATGGATGTTTTTTGTTCGTTTGTTTATTTCATGTTTACAATACCTTAAAATTTCGGAATCGTCATCACATATCAAAATTTTCATATTAAATAATCTCCTGACAAATAAATATATTACCATTTATAACTTTTTAATTCAACTCCAAAAATTACATTTGAATGATATTTGTTACATTTGGGCGTTAGTTATTACATTTGCATTGACTGGATTTATATTTAGTTTATTATAAAATTTATCTGGATTTAAAGTTTTAAAATCAATGGTATTCAAATTTGTTTTTTTGATTTGTTTTGCAAAATTTGTCTAAATTTTGGATTATAAATAATTTTGACATTGATTTTTTTAGCAAATTTATACTATAACAGGAGGGATGAGGTATAAAGTATGATAAAAAACATTAAATGGATTATAGGCACAGTTGCACAATTGCTTTTAGTAATAATAGTAATTCCAATAATTATGAAAATCGGTTCAATATTTATAAATTTTGAAACAATGTCGGGTAAAGCTCAGTCGATATGGTTCAAATTAATTACATCATTGCCTTGCTTTAGCACTTGGACAGGCTTAATCAAAAATTATTTTGATTGGTCATTTAGTGATAACGAAAATTTATTCAACGAATTAGTTGCTAAAAATCAAGTAATAATTTCTGGTGTTGCTTTGTTGCAGGTGTTTTTTCAAGCTACTATAGCGGCATTTGTTTCAAAGGTGTTTAAATCAGTACATAAGGTTGTTTCAGGTTATGGTGCTCCGATAATTTCAACACTTTCGGGGATTATTATTTCAACAATAATCAATTATTTTCTTAGCAAAAATCAATCAGCAATGAAAATAATTATTTATGATACAATTTTGTTGGCATTTATGATTGTAGGTTTCACAATGATGTTCAAAGCTCTTTTTAGTTCTTTAAGAATGAGAAAATCGGTATTTATTCTTGACTTAATAGTAACTGGTCTTTCAGCAGTAATCACTTCATTGTATTTGACAGTTATGGTTTTTGCAGTTAACAAATGTATGGGTGATCCGTCTCAAACTATTGCAACCTGCGTCATTATGACTGTTGTTGAAATCATTAACTTGATAGTTTGTACATTGCTTTCTTTAACTTATGAAAAAGATAAAGAAAAAAATACTATATTATAAATTCTAAGGAGGAAGAAATAATGAAAAAAATTCTATCAATCTTTATGTCATTGACAATTGTGTTTATGTGTCTTATGCCATACATAGCTTTTGCAGATGAAAAACAAACTACAGTAAACAGATACAATGTCGTATTTGTTATTGATGCAAGTGCCTCGATGAAATATTCAGACAAAAACAATAACCGCTTTGAGGCAACGGATTTGTTTTTGGGTATGCTTGCAAATGATGGCAACTATGTGGGAACTGTCATTTTTAATGGCGACATTAAAGCTACAGATATTACAAATGTAAGCGGTAACGGTGCAAAGAAAACCATATCTAAGGCAATAAGGAATAATAAACTTGCAGCAGATACCGATATTGGTGGAGCTCTCCTTAGGGCTACAACAATGCTCAATGAAAAAGCAAATAAGAATTTACCGTCGATCATCATTCTTCTTAGCGACGGCAATACAGATTTTGATGAACAAAAACAAATCGACAAATCAAAGCAAGACAAAGAAACGGCACTTGAAAAGGCAAGAGATAACGGCTATTCAATTTATACCGTAAGCCTTAACAGTAATGGAAAAGCAGATGCAAAGGAACTCAAGAATATTGCCAATGCCACCAAAGATGGTATGTTTGAAGAAGTTATCAATGCAAAAGATTTAAAGGATGTTTTTGATAGATACTACACTAAAATTTATGGAACAGAAAGTTCAAAACTTGTTGATACAACAGTTGACAAAAGTGGAAAAATCACAAAGAAATTTAATGTTTCCGATGTTGGTGTTGAAGAAGTGAATATTGCAGTGTTTGGCGAAATTAAAAACTGTAATGTTATAGATCCAAGTGGCAAAATATATTCTGACGCTGAAATGCAGGATGTTACGTTTTCTGCAAAATCATTTAAAATCATCAAGCTTGTAAATCCACAAAAAGGTGATTGGACAGTAAAAACAAAAGCAAAGCCGGGAGCAAAAATCACTGTAGTAAAGACATATAATGTAAATTTGAATGTTAAAGCTACTGTTGAAAATGAATCGAAATCTTATAAGCAAAACTCGCCTATCAAAATTCATGCTAAACTTTTTGAGGATAAAAGTGAAGTTACCGATCTTGCAAGATACAGTGGTTTCAAGGCTGTTCTTACTGTAAAAGACTATGATGCTAATGTTGTATATGAGCAAACGGTCAATACCGCAACACAAAAAGGATTTGAATTTGAATTCACACCTACAAAACTCAACACGTATTATGCAAACATTACTGTTGAAGGTGCTGATGTTTTTGCCAATGCAAATGAAATTACTTTAAATGTAGGTAACACTGCACCAACAGTATCACAAGATACAATAAAAAAACATATTAATATTTATCCTTTTCTTATAAAAACCAATTCTACGATTGATTTGACATCTGTTGCCAAGGATAACGAAGATAGTGATTTGCAGTATAAAGTAGTTTCTTCAACATGGAATGATACAGACTATACACTCGAAAATGGTCAGCTTACAATCAATTCTTTTAATGATGTTTCAAAAGGATCTTTTGAAGTACAGGCAATTGACTCTCAAGGTGCTTATGTTCCATTTGATGTAAAGATTACATCAACGAATGTTGGTGTACTTGCAATGATTTTAATTATTGTTTCAATTGTTTTAGCTGTTGTAATCATACTCCTCGTGCTTAATTATAAACGCCTTCTCACATTTATGGGCGATGTTACAGTTTCAAGCGTTAAAGATTATAGTAGCGATAAAGTTCAGAAAAACAGGGGCAAGATTAAGCTCTCATCATTTAATGTAAATATAGGCGGTCTTGATAGTAATTCTTATTTCCAGGCTAGTGGCAAAAATTACATAACTTATGTTTCTAAAAAGCCGTTTTATACCAATATGTCACCTAAAAAGGAAAAGAAAATTCAAATCAAGAGTCAGCAAGATGTATATATTTATTCTGATACGGAACAGCAAAATGGTATCGAGGTTCATTTTGATAGCTATAATGATTCATCTATATTTTAAAATAGGCTTATTGAAACATACATAATATAAAAATAATTTAAATGCTTTCTTCATAGAAATGGATTAAATTTTAAAATAAATAAAATACGGAGGTATTATATATGTATAACAAGTTATTAATTGAAAGCGGTGGCGGTATCATTGCCACTTCACAAATGGCAAAGCAGGACAATGCAGTGACAATCAATATCGGCCTTGGCGGTACAGGCATTGACTGTTTAAAATTGTTGAAAAAAGAAGTTTACAGCAGACTTTGTCCTGACAATGGCGCAAATAGCGTTATACCAGAATACAAGCACATCAAGTTTCTTGCAGTTGATACTGATAAATCAAGTTTAGATTCAACTAAAGAATTAAATACAATCAATGATACGAATGACGAATTTTTTGATATCAGTTCAAGTGATATTCATAAATTTTTGAGTGATATTACTAAAAATAAGGCAAATCATCCTGAATATTCTTGGCTTTGCACGAGGGATATCAAAACAAATTTACAAGGCTTAAAAATTAAATCTGCAGAAGCCGGAGCCGGAGGTGTACGACAGGCTGGTAGAATTCTGTTAATTCAAAAAAGTAGTCAATTTGTAACTAGACTCGAAACACTAATTAGATCTGCTTGTGAAGATATGACTGAACCATCAATTAATATCAATATCTTTACAGGTATTGGTGGTGGAACAGGTGCTGGTACATTCCTTGATGTTTGCTATCTTGTAAGATATGTTCTTTCAAAAAATGTTTTTTCTAAAATTCCAAACGTCAGCGGTTTCTTTTTCTTACCCGATGTAAACCTCCAAAAAAAGCCTGACATTACATATGTAATGTCAAATGGTTTTGCCTCAATGAAAGAGCTTGATTATTGTATGAATTTTGAAAATAATGGTGGTGAATGGAACCAACTTTATCATGGTTTTTCATATAAAACTAAAGAAGCCCCTGTTGATATGGCATACTTGATTTCTGCCGATGATTCTAAAGGCGATAATAAAAGTAAAGGATATCAATATGCAATGCATGTAGCTGTAAATGCAGTGTTTGAATTCATCACTAAACCATATATTCCGACAGGCGCAGTTGATGGAGAAGGTGAAAATGTCTTTTCAGTTAACTCTCATATTTCCAATTTTGAAAGAATTGTATCTGAAGTTGAAAAAACATCAAAAGAGCATGGTTGTCTATATCGCTATTGCACGCTTGGTGGTTCAAACGCCTATCTTCCATATAAAGATATTATGACTTATCTTGCATCAAAAATTTTTGTTGCATTTAGTTATGTCGAAAATACTTTACCTATTGAAAACGATATAGAAAAATTTGTAGAATCGAATAATCTTTCATTTAATAATATTTATAGCAGTATCAAAAATAACATTTCAGCTATTACAAAATATAATGTTGATAAAGATCTTTTAAAGGACCAATTGCCTTCAATTACAAGTGCAGACGAATTCCCTAATGTACTTAAAAAGATCGTCGAAGCAAAGAAAACGGTACAAGGTGAATATGAAAGAAATATGAAAGCACTTACTGAAAGTGTTGAAAATTCTAACCTTCAAAACACAAGTTCTATTATTTCTCTTATTTCAAGAACCAACAAATCAGTTAAAGATTTGGCAAAAAACCCAAAATATGGTCCTTGTTTTGCAGCTGGTATTCTCCACAGTGTTAACACTGTAGATTTACAAAACATTATTGATGGTTATATTGTTGAAAATAATAAACTTTTACAAATGGCACGAAACACATGCGATTTGAGAAGAGAGGAAGTCGAGGCTGCTCTTTCAAAAGTAAGAGCAAAGAATAAACCCAAAAACCGTGATGAATATGTAGACTTTTTTTATGCTTATCAAATACAACAAGCAACCGTTACATCATATGAAAAAATGGGTGATGTACTTAGCACATTAAAGGTTCAGGTTGAAGATTTATATAACGATTACTACAACCCTTTCCTTGTTGTATTTAACAATTTGAGCGAAACATTTGGTGCAAATTTAAACAAATTGTCAAATTTCAAAAATGTTGATACCTATTTTTCAAAGCCAATTATTTCTCTTAATGATGAAAAATTAAGAGAAGCACTTGATTCAACTGTTGAAAATATGAAAATTCCTGATATTATGAATCATTTCATCGAATGTTTGTTGGATAATGATGAACAATGGTTAAAAAACAATGAAGATGAATTATGTGCTACAGTTAAAAACTTTTTCCTAAACGAACTTAGTTCATTTGCCGACAAATCTATCACTTATTATTTGAAACTTAAATACGGTTTTAAACCGGATGATAAACATGTAGGACAACAGCTAACGCAAAAAATCTATGAGGATATTATTGTTAGTGCTTATGGCAACTCAACACCATTATTTACATCTAATTCTAATGTTTTTAAATTAGAAAATTCGGCAAAAATGGGCTATTGTTCTGTACCTGAAATTTCAACTGAAATCAAAGCTGCAGCTCAAAAGCTTATTGATAGACCAGATGTCAAATTAACAAGAAGAATTCTTGAAACTCAAAATGAAATATCTGTTTTTCAATATATTTGTGGTGTGCCACTTGCTGCATATAATTATGCCAGCATTTATTATGATAAGTATAAAAATGATAGAGAAAGCGGTAAACATCTCTATGAGGGTGTTGACGGCGGTCTGGATTTTAGAAGTCTTCCCAACCTTGTTCCTTTCAGTACAATTCCGGATAGTATGCTTACAAATGAATTAAATGAAAATTCCGATGAATTTGACAGAGCAGTAAAAAATGGTGTTATTAAATATAACTATCTTGATAGTGATGAAGAAATTGTTGATAGTTGTATAATCAATATGTTTGATGAAGAAAAGGTTGATAAAGATATTGAAACTATTAATTCAATAGCTAACACAGGGAATTCTGTAAAAATTGAAAATGCTTTAGAAAATCTTAAAGATCAAAAGTTGCCAAAAATTGTTGACACCAGATTTATTGTAAATGATGGTTGTGCAAATCATCAAAAGGTCGTTTGCAAAGACAATGCGCTTAATTCTCCATATCTCTGCGAAATTATCAAAAAAGAAAATAGTATTTTTGATAAGTACAATAGTGCTATAGAAAACCTTAAAAAGGCTAGAGAGGCTAATGATCCTCAGGTTTACAAAAAATTTGCTCAGGCACTTTGTTGTAATGTTATATTTAAAGAAAGTACTTTCAATTACAAATACAAAACTGAAACTGGTGTATTTGCAGAAGATATTGAACTTACTTCAAGAAAGACTGAACCATATGGCGAAGATATGCCTCTTTACAGTGCTTTTTATAATTACAAGGGATTGCCTAACGAGGTTAAGGATGATATAGACAAAGCTGTAAATGAAGTGCTTGATAATGATGACACTTATGTAAGTGTTTATAAAGCAAACAGGGATGTAATTAAACAGTTTGTTTTAGAACAGGGCAAAGAAGATATAGATATTGCTCGTAAACTTTATGCCAATAACGCAAAAGAAATTCAAACAGCATTAGAGCAAATCTACAATCTTATTTAATTTTAAAAAACCGTACCGTATATTTTACGGTACGGCACAATAAGATTTTATACGGTGGTATTGATGAATAAAATTGAAGAATTAATAAAAAAACAGCAAGAGACTTTAGACAATAACGAAAAAGCATCGGTTCGTGTAGGAAATGCTATGCATTACCCTATGGTGATTATGATGAATGGTGAAAATGCAAAAGAAGCACATCAAATTGTTCAACATAATTTTAAAAGAATTTGGCAAAGCAACTACAATAAAGTTGTGTTTGTTAAAGATGTTATTAATGAAAGTGTTTCATTTAATAATTTGGAAAATGATGAGTATTTTGATTTTAATTTACTTTTAAAAAATATTGAAAATTTAAAAAACATTAACAATGCAGATGTGTTTAAGGAATTAAACAGACTTTGTTTTTATAACATTATAGATTCTTCACAATTGTCTTCACTTGATGAATTTGTTAAATATTATAATTTAGTAGACAAAATTGAAGAAGTTACAAGAACAAGTCTTCTTTCTCTTGCAATAATTTTGCTTGATGAATCAGTTGACGGTTGTAATCTTTCAAAAGAAATTAAAGAATATTTGTTCAGCAACAAAAAGTATAACGGCAGAATTGTCTTAGCAAGTCAAACAAAAACTGGTTTTATGCTTGATATTAAAGACCTATTTGATACATTAGCAAGCGTAATGGTATTGTCAAATAATGATGCTCATACAAGCTCTGATGATGAAAGCTACAATGAAAGGATACGTTGCCTTTATACAAATAACAACAGTGTGCTTACAGTTGCACATTCAGTTCAAAAAAGACCAACTAAAGAAATCATTATTCAAATAGCAGACAATATCATTGCTGAAGCAGAAAATTTTATAGAAAAATCTAATTCGCTCAATTCAAACGATCTAAAAAAGATATTTGAAATAGATGATTCGGGTATGATACTGCCTCTTGAAAACATACTTAATACCATTGATTTTACACTTGATGAAGAAAATATTAAATATATGCCGTTTAAAAATATTCCGGGAAAAAAAATAGAAATTGAAAATACAACATACAATGAATTCAACCAATATATTTTTGATGGTTCATTTGATGAATATATCGAAACAAAATTTGATGAAACGTTTAAAAATAATGAAGTTTTAAAAACTGAATTATCAAAGTATAAAAACAACATTAAGCATAAAATCACTGCTTGGCAATGTAGAGATAATATGTTTGTACAAGAAGCTGAAAAAGCAATAAATAGTATCAAAATTGACAATGTTGCTACAACATCGAGTTTAAGTAATTATTATAAGAATTCTTTAAAAAGGCATATAAGAAAAAAGATCTTTCTCCCATTTTTAAAAGAGTTAGTTAATGAAATGATAATTAATTCAAAACTTACAATAACTGCTTTTAGGCAATTTAAAGAAGATATACAAAATATTATTCCTGAGAATGATACCTATAATAATTTGGGAAATCATTATATATCCTTAACAAATAAATATCTTAATAAAACAGATGGACAAAGGAAGATAAACAGTCTTCTTGCATCAGGTAATAAAGAAAATGATTTTATTTGCTGTATGGATGATATTATTGACAGAATTGTTTTTGATAATGAAAGCACATTTGAACTTGCATTTATAGACGAATGGGTTACACGACTTGGTAAAGAAGAAAATTATATTTTAACACTTGTGCAAGAAACATTTAGCAAAGAACTTGAAAACAAACTTTACTTTCATACAAATGGCGGATATCCAGAGGCTATACTTGCAGTTTATATGTTTCATCTCGGCGATAATAATTGGAAAAATGAAACTGCTCTTTACAAAGCAATAAAAAACGACATTGATAAATTTGCAATAAAGAATATTCATTTTGTAAATGCAAGTTATGATTACAAAGTTGAGGCATTAAAATTCTTTGACATTACGGAAGGACTGCAACATTAATGAGATTTGAAACAGAAAACGAAAATCATTCAATAAATAAAGTCAGAAAAGAAGGTTGGCAAGGCAATTACAAAATTGCTTGGGACGCTAAGGGCTTTATTAATCAAGGTTTTATAATTATAAATGCTGCAGATATTAATTTAGTATTACTTAGCAAAGATGAAATTAGGAAAAAACTTATTGATTGTGAAAATCAGCTTTCCTGCAAAAATTCTGCAAGTGTTGATTCAATTAATTTTCACTACTTGTCCTTTAAAGATATGTTTAGTAATTCAGGATTTAAAATTGAAGACAATCCTGGCTACTATGCAATTTATGGTTGTACATTGATAGATGAAAAAATTGACACGGTATATTATGCTCAAAGAAATGACAACATATTAAATATAAGTGTAGAAATAGAAATTGAACAAAAGAATTATAATGTTTCAAAGAAAAAGGGATTATTTAAAACTGTAAGTGAATATAGTGGCTATAAAAAAGTTACTATAAATCGTCCAATTAAAAATATAAAACAAGGTGCTGTTTCATATGAGGTAAAAGGAACAAATATGCCGTTACCGATTCAAGTTCTTGAAAATGGTGGCAGCTTTTATGTTTGGTGTGAAGAAAATGATGAACTGAAATTTCACAGCAATAATACAGCGATAACTATAAGTTCGGTGTGATAATATGGACAATCTAATTGGAAAACAACTTGATTCAAGGTATGAAATACAGGAATTAATCGGTAACGGTGATATGTCAATAGTCTATAAGGCTTTTGATAAAACAGATAATAAAATCGTAGCTATAAAAGTGTTTAAAGATTCCTCAATAATAGATAGTAATTTTATAAAGTTTTTTTGTTTGGAAAACAAAAAGGTTTGGAATCTTCCTAACGATATTAAAGAGGGTATCGTTGAAGTTTATAATTGGGCATTTGGGCACGATGCCGGTTTGGGTATAACCGGTAAATATACTGTTATGGAATATATTTGGAGTGTAACGCTCAAAGAATTTATTCAAAGAAATGCTCCTATTTCTTGGAACGATGCCTTGTATCTTGTTTCAAACGGAACAATTTTTGCATTGCCAAACGAGAATTTTATTCATAGAGATTTGAAACCTCAACGAGTTTTATTAATGATGAATGGCATTACTAAATTGAGTGGTATTGGTATTGATTATACAACCGCACATTCAGCACAACGACCGATAATAGAGTCCGATTATTACAGAAGCCCTGAAAGTTACAAAGGTGATATTGATTTTAGGTCTAATGTTTTTTCATTTGGCGTAATACTTTATGAGGCTTTAACAGGAGAATTGCCGTTTAAAGGAAATTCTTCTGAAAAAACCCCATTGGCATTATACAATGAAATAGTTCATTCAACTATAAAAAGACCTACCGCCTTTAATTCTGATATTCCAAAAGGTGTTGAACAAATTTGTGAAAAAGCATTGCAAAAGAATCCTGAAAAAAGATATCAAAACGCTAATGATTTGTTAGAAGATGTTTGTTGTATTACTAAAAATCATAATGCAGTTTTTGATTATCCGAATTTGGATAAGGTTTGGGATTGTGAAAATGATTCCAAATCCGCTTCGGATTTTTTCAAAAAGCAACTCACCAAACCGCAAATGCTACAACAAAGTGAAATTTCGGAAAATGCTATAGGATCAAAAACAAAAAATTATGAAATAGGGGATGAAAAAATAAAAGTGACAGTTGATGAAAAAATATATTCTGAAATAAATGAAAATAAATTTGGAGACATTGTTTGCCCTTATTGTTTTAAAACATTTAAACATTCGAGGGTGGAGTTTAGATCTGAAGAATATTTCAATAATGAAGAAGAAATAGAAGAATTTCTCGGCAAATCATTCAGTGATATGCAAATTAAAGGCGATAAGGTAGGTATTAATACTTATAACAGATATAGGCATTTGCTCAAAGGACAACACAAAGAATATACCAACTTTTGGAGTAAGCACTCCAATGGCATGACAACAGAGATTGATTCAAGAAGACGGTCAATAGAAGATATACCAGCATGGGAATTACCTATCATTGATGAAACTTTGATTGAAAGATTTATTACCGATAACGACGGCTTTGTAACAGGATGCGTTGAGAAAATCAAGCATACCGAAACATCAGCAAGAGTTTGTCCGCATTGCCGCAATCCGCTTCCAAAAGGTTACGGCAAATTTGAAGTAAAAAGAATTGCTATTATAGGTGTAACTGGTTCAGGTAAAACTGTATACATAAGCCAACTTTTAAAGAATATGGGTGGCATAAAAGGTTTTATGAATAAAGTAGGATTAGCCACTTTTCCTACAACTATTAATGAAAAGCTGTTTATTAGCAAAAATGCTGTTGAAATGGGTATAAAACTTCCTGTTGGTACAATACCTGAAACTCTTGTACAACCAATGTTTTTTGATGTGGCAGATTACAAGGACGGAAAAACAAAATATCATACAATTGTACTTTATGATATTGCAGGCGAAAACTGTCAAGATATTGTTCACGAAGACGGCACAATAACATCAGCCGCAAACAGTATGCAAAAATTTGGTGGCTTTGTTACAAATGCAGATGGTTTAATATTGCTCATTGATCCAAGACAGATGGATATGGTAGAAAATTCAAAAAAAGTCCCTGAAGCTGACGAAGTTGTCAAAACGCTTCATAATGTTCTTGAAAAAGGCAATGATAATCGTTCTCAAATACCCATTGCTGTTTGTTTTGCAAAAAGTGATGAGTCTCCTGCGATTCAGCAACTTACAAACAATTTATCAAATAATCAAGTGAATTATTGTGATGAAGGTTTTGATGCAAAATCCTATAATCAGCTTGAAGAAAAACTTGCAATTATGATGAGACAGTATTCTCTTCATACTGCTTTAAAAACACAATTTAAATATTTCAATTATTTTGCAATAAGTGCAATTGGTTGTGATGTTGACAAAAACACTAATGCTCCTACGACTATTCCGAACCCAAAAAGAATTGAAGAACCTATCTTTTGGTTATTTAAACATTTTGGATTTATTAAATATAATAGTAAAACTTTAAGACCATTTGAAGAAACAAAAACTGTTAAGGAAATAGTAGCAGAAGGTAAATTGTTCAAAAGAAAAAAAGAGATAGTCAAAGAGATAAAAATAAAATTCGAAGAGGATATGTAGTAATGAAAAATTTTTATCAAATATGCTATGGCAAACCAAATAAAACCGATTGGACATATTTTAATATGTCCGAGAACACACCGTCAAATATTATGGCTTTTTTCACTAAAGTGGCAAAAAGTAACTCACCTGAATTTGTCGACAGCAGCTTTTCTGAAGAAAAGAAGAACTTTTTTGAGCTTGCAAGTGACAACGGTATGGTTGAAATTTCAAAAGTTCAATATGGCAGTACAGATGTTATGGGTAGACCGACAATGTTTGTTCATGGATTTGTTTTTTCTGCTGAAGATAATATTTTAAAAAATCCAAACGAGCTTTTAGCTGTATCAAATGATAATTTTAAATTTAGCGTTGAAGAAACTAAAGATATTCCGCCATCTCTTATTGTGCAAGATTCTTGGACTGTCAAAAGTGCGATGGATTATGTAGGAATTCAGAAAAATCATCTTGAATCAATAATGGCTCTAGTTAACTATTCTTTGGCTAGCAGCATATCGTCTTCTTCATACATTATATATAATGGCACTGAAGAGCAGAAAAAAGCTCTTATATATTTAGTTTTGCATTTTTTGCCTTATCCACTTAGATACGAATTGTCTTTTTCAACTGCCGATAATCTTAATCCTAATTTCAAAAAGAATATTATCATAACAGATAAGGAAAATCAAAACGGATATTGCGTCAATTTGCAAACAGGTTCTTATGATTTTGATTGGGAAAATGTTGAAAGTGACAAGTCAAAATATCCGTTTTACAACGAATTCAAAAACAGTTTTGATGATTTTGATAAATTTTGCAACAACTTTCAAAAAGTACAAGAAACAATAGGTTATAAATTCTTAAGTCCATATAAGGATTTGCTTTTTATTTATGAAATACAAGAATTCTTAATAGGCAATAAAACTGTAGAATCGTTTAGTCAAAACAGTCAGGAATTCCAAAAATTTGTGTTTGAATTTTTAGGAAAAGCACCTTTTGGAAATGATGTCATTGATTTATTTATTGTTTCAATGCTTGAAGAATATGTGAAACAGGATTTACCTGTTAATGAGTTTTTGATGAATTATGTTACATATCGAAGCGAAAAAACTGAAAATAAATCATTAAAGAGTATTTGTGAAAAGTTGCAAGTTAAGTTTCTTTTGAGCGATGGTATTGATAACGCTGTTGAATTTCTTCAAAATAAAAAGGAACAAAATGCCAATGAGTTTAACAAATGGTCAAAATTGATGGCTAATGTAGGAAATAAAGAAGTAGTAGATAAATATTTTGATGAGCAAATTAAAAAAATTCAAAGTTATGACGAGCTTAATCAAATATTTGAAGAAATTGTTTCAATTAATGATAAAAGCAGTTCGCTTGATTTAATAAAAGAAAAACTTATTGAGTTGGCATACCTTGAAATGATAAAAAAACCAAATAGTAGTGGATATTACGATGAAGTTCTTGATTGGTGTTCCAAAAGCTATGTTAAGATATTTAAGGACAATAATGGCTCAGTGGATGTTTTAGATAAAGTTATAGATAAATTTTGGGAAAGCTATGATATCCAAAATTTTGAATTTAACAGTGATTATATTACTAATATAAAAAGTATAAGAGGTAACAAGTTCGAACCGGTTTTGGTTTATTCGTTTAGCAAGATATATACCTTGATTGAGTCGATTATCAATGATGATTGTGAAAAAAATAGAAATAACCTCATTGAAGAACTCAATCACCTAAATATTCAATATGATTTTATTAAATCTATTAAAGACAAGATTGCCACTGCTATATTAAATGGTGTCAACAAAGACATAAATTTAGAGTTTTGGTATGGAGTTGCTTTATTTGATTCCGAAGAGAATAAAGGCTCACAAGCAGTTGCAAATTTGATTTTGTGGAATATTGACGTCTTCGTTGATGATGATTGTTTTGATAAATATCTTGAGAATAATGGTATTCTTAAGATAGATTTTATTAGTGTTCTTTCAAACGCAGTTGATATTTATATCGAAGAAGTTGTCAAAAAGAGTGACGACTACTATTTATTAAAAAATAGAAGTTCACAGCTCTCAAAAAAAATTAAATCATACAACAAAGAAGAAAAGCTAAATTCAAAAAGCAATTCAAATGATTCATCAAATAGCAAGAGTAAATTTCGCAATTTATTTTCAAAAAGGTAAGTGAAGAATGGCTAAAAGTGTAAATAAAAACAGATTATTGTTCAGCAAAATTTCAGGTGGTAATATATATACGGTTGACAATATTTATGACAAAGGTAAAAAAATACATGCTCATCATTTTAATGATGAAAATACTACTGTTGATATCAAAATAGTCAAAGATAATAGCGAAAATTTAGATTTATGGAAAGAGTTTGTTTTCAATCCACCAAACATAAATTATTTCAGATGGCCGTGTGATATAGTCAGCATTGAAGATACGGAGTTTAATAAATACGGAAATTTAGGTTTAGTGTTTTTAAAAAAAGATAGTTATAAAAAACCATTAACTTCGTTTAAAAATGTCGTTTACAATGACAAGATTTATGGCGTTGATAATAAATGTGAAATCAACATGAAAAAGCTTATGATAAATTTTTTAACTGCATTGGATGACCTTGAAAAGAAAGGCTTTTTATTTGTGTCCTTTGATCTTGAAAAAATGTTTTTTAATGAAAACGATTACAGCGTGTATTTTGACTTTTCCTTGTCGACTGTTGCGGTTAATTATAATACTGTTAATAAAAGGTATAATTTTTTCTATGATGATATTTCAATCGACTTTATACCACCATGGGCTGAATATTCAAATGTTTTAAAAGCAAACAAAAAGTTTGCGTATTACAGCGTTGCTGCTTTACTTTTTAAGCTTTTGATTGGAAGAATGCCATATCAGGGAAGTTTATTTGACGGTTGCGGGGCAATTATGAGTTCAATTTTTGACAATGATTATAATGAGCACATTAATCGAATGAAGGAATATTATAAATTCCCCATATTCATTTTTGATGATATTAATAAAAGAAATTCAATCGGAGTAACTGCGGAAGAACAGGATTGTGTTGCGCGCTACGAGTCGTTAACCAGTGAACTTAGATATATGTTTGCTAACACTTTTAAAATAGTAGCTGATACTAATAGTTCAAAAGAATTATTTTCTTTTGAAAAATGGCT
Source organism: Eubacterium sp. (assembly GCA_052272245.1). Lineage (GTDB taxonomy): Bacteria > Bacillota > Clostridia > Oscillospirales > Acutalibacteraceae > Eubacterium_R. Next base: position 3,258 of record DAVZKM010000006.1, on the reverse strand, counting down.
GGAAGCAATAAAAAGTAATTTTAATGAGGAGATATAAAATGAATAATGTAGGAGCATTGAAAAACGCAATATGTACTATTGTTTCTGAAAACGGAAAAGCTGTTTTTGAAAACAATTTTATCTTTGAAAAGTATTTGCGTGCATATATGCAGGATGAGAACACAATTTCACAATTTATGTATATTTTAAAAGCAAGTAACATTAAAAGATATATTGAAAAGGGGAGCCTTGCGTTTGTTGAAATAAACAATATAATTATCAGTACAGAAAATGCAACCGGAATTAAAAGAGAAATTATAGAAGAGTGTATTTTGGCAATTTTAGAGGCAACTGGATTTAATACGGATATCCCTAAATCAAGAGTAATAAAAAGTGACAATAAAAATACAATCAGTTCTTTTACTCCTGAAAATCACAATGAAATACTTAATAACATTGAATATGCGATTTTTAAAATCATAAAACTTAATGAAGAAGCGAATTTAAGTCCGGAGCAAGAGCAAATCAAAAAGCATCAAATGCAAACGATAACCGATAATGCAGATGTTTTTGAAAGAGCTTGTAAACAAAATAATGCAAGAGCGCTTTATTTAAGGGCTCTTTGTTATCAATTTGGAGTTGCTTCACCGAAAATGGAAGCGCCTGCAAAAGAATTTTTTATCCGAGCAGAACAAAATGGTTCAGTTAATGCTGCAAAATATCTCGGTGATATTGAGTATAATGATGAACATTATACTGATGCATACAATCATTATACTCAAATTGGTGCAGTAGCATTAGACAGGAATTCTCAACAAAACCTTATTAATATACTCAATCACAGAAATGTAAACAAGAATGTCTTTATACTTTCAATTATCAGTTACATTCTGTTTTTTGTATTTGATATTTTGTTTATGAAAGGGGTATTTTGCCCAAATGGATGTACTCACTATCCTACAGGCATAATTTCAATTATTCTTTCAACAATTACTTTTGCAATTCTTAGTTACTTCGCTATAAAAAAGAAATATGACACACCAAAATATTCACTTACAATTATGACAATATTGTTTTGTATAACTACATTTTGTGCATTGGTGTTTTAGGGAGGGTTGTATAAATGAGTATGTCTAAAGAGAAAAATATTATTGCAACAGTTCTTTTTTCACTATTGCAACTTATATTTTTAATCGTTAATTTTTCAGCGGCAGGCTGTGTAAGTACAGCAATTATTTTGATTTATTGGATTATTCGCAATATAGTTAATAATTCCGATAAAGAAAAAATGTTGTCACCTTATATTGGTAACTATGTTGGCTTTTTACTTTTAAATGTTGCGTTAATAATATTTTTCAATTGGGTTAAAGCTGTTACTTTTGACAAATTTTTTGCAGACAATATCAAAAACACAGGTATCACTATCGGTATATGTGCAATTATTGGTGCGGTGCTTTTAATTTTAGCACGTATAATAAGAAAATCTAAAAGCGTATTTATGGTTGTGCTTAAATATTTGGCACTTTTTATTAATATATTAGTAATGCTTAAAGAATACGCACCCATGACTAATTATCCGCTTGCAGGACTTATGTTCGTTTTTCCGTTTTTCATTTTTGATTTATATGAAACTGTAATGCATAGTAAATGCGATGCGTCAATATTCGTTTCAGCAATATTGAGTGCATCAGTCCTTGCAGTAACAACTGCCAACAGTCCTGATTATGCTGCTGTATCATTTAACAAAATTATGAATCTTAGTACTTTACAGACTGTTAAATGGTATATAGTTGTAATTGTTGCATTATTGTTTTTAGCAGCATCAATTGCTTGCTGGTTTATTGATGAGAATTTAGCAATAGATGATTCGGCAATACTATTTGTTTTAGGATTTGACTTTATTTGTTATACAATTGCACTTAAATATTATACAAAATATTTGCCTGTATTTGCTGTTGCGCTACTTTTAATCAATCTTATAATACTGTTTTCCGATGATATAAATAAAAAGAGAACGGATGAACATATTGTAATTACAAAATTAATTGTTCCTTTGTCGCTTATGATCTCTTTAGTTGCAGTATATATTGGCTTTATTAAAGGCGTTGCAGATGTTTCGTTGATTGCTATTGTGGGCATTGCTTGCTCGGTGGCACTCATAAATAAAAAGTGGTGGGCAAATTTATTCGTTATAATTCTTGCTGTGTTTAGTTGTGATTTGGCGTATCATTATCACAATAGCAAAAGTATATTTACATTTATAATTGTTATTGCGGTTATTGTATCTGTCGTTTTTATTGCACTTACATTAACAAGTGAGGGTATTGAAAACCGTGTAAACGGTTACCTAAAAACAGCAATTTTAGTTGTAGTATTTTGTGTAATGCTTTCTCCGTTTTTTCACACAGGTGTCAAGGTTTCAACTGACATTAATAATAAAATTGCAAAAATTGATCAAACAGTTTCGGAATCAATAGGTGAAAATAATGCACTGACAGTAAAAGTTAAACCAAGAGGTAAGGACAATGACATTACACAGTGCATATATTATTGGGAAAGTGAAAAAGATAAGGTGGCACTTGCTACACTTGATAAAGATGGAAAGTTTATCACCGAGGCCAAGCAGGACAAACTGGTAGTTGTTTGTACAGACAGTAATGGTGTGATTTCAAAATATGAACGCATTTTCACTATAAAATAAAAGGTCTGATATTATGAGAGAACTCGAAAACGGAACAAACTATCAAAAACTACACACAGCATATGGAACAATAGTTGAGAAAAATGCAGTTTGTGAGGGAATATCAGCAGCATATTGTTATTTGCTAAAATTAGTTGGCATATCTGCCACCATTGTTAATGGTTCGACAACCAGCAACATCATAGAAAATCACTCTTAAAATAAAAGATGATTTTTATCATGTTGATTTCACTTTGGATTTAAAAAACAAAAAAGGCATGCAAGCTATACAAGTTGGATGTTAATAACTGGAACTGTTCCTATAGAATCAAAACACGTTTATCTTGGGGTACCTGATAAATATAATAGTGAGGATATTGACTCTGAACTATTGGCTGATTTTGATGAAAATGAATATGAAAGCGAAAAACCATTGTATAGAGACTGTGGTAAATTATTTAAATTAACGGAAAAGGCACTGAGTAATCTCCTTAACACAGAAGAAGAATTCAAAAGAAATCCAATTCTATTGGAGAACAAACCAGTATATATAAAAGAGCCAAATGTGACATTTTAAAAAACCACACGAAAGAAGATAG